>JAAYRO010000017.1 GCA_012518735.1 Bacillota bacterium | reverse complement strand
GATGTGGGAGCACCTTTAGGAGATGCAGGTAAGAAGATATCGTACGATGAAGCAGCTGAGTTTATTGAGGACAAATTTAGGGTCTTCAGCCCAGAATTAGCTGATTTAGCGAAACATGCTTTTGAAAACCGCTGGATTGAGGCGGAAGATCGCCCAGGGAAACGGCCTGGTGGATTCTGCACCTCCTTTCCTATAACGAAAGAAAACCGAATTTTTATGACCTATTCGGGGACAATTCAAGGAATGGGTACTCTTGCTCATGAGTTAGGTCATGCCTATCACGGCCAGGTCCTGAAAGATGCACCCTATTTACTCCGGCGATATGCCATGAACGTTGCAGAAACAGCGTCCACTTTTGGGGAGCTTCTCGTTGTAGATGCAGCCATTAAGCAGGCTTCGACTTATGAAGAAACCCTAGGCCTGCTGGAAGATAAGTTACAGCGCGCTGTGGCTTTCTTTATGAACATTCACGCCCGTTTCTTGTTTGAAACACGTTTCTATGAAGCTCGTAAGGCAGGAATTGTAAGTGTAGAAGAGCTGAATGAATTGATGGTCCAGGCACAGAAAGACGCTTTCTGTAACAGTTTAAGTGAATACCATCCCCACTTCTGGGCTTCTAAGCTCCATTTCTACATTACAGGTACGCCTTTTTACAACTTCCCATACACCTTTGGCTATCTCTTCAGCGCTGGTGTTTATGCACAGGCTGTGAAAGAAGGTCCAGGCTTTGCAGACCGGTATCGAAACCTCCTACTTGATACAGCCCGGATGAGTGTGGAAGAACTGGCTCAAAAACACTTAGATGTAGATCTTACTAAGGGCCAGTTCTGGCAGGGAGCTGTCAAATTAGTAACAGACGATGTGGATGAGTTTCTTAGACTTACAGCTGAGAAGTAAGGTTGGGAAAGGTGGGGAGGATTATATCAGACACATTCATTATGGATCTTATAAATATTCAGCCCAGCCAATTGTTTATCAGTGAGGTTAAGCTTAATAAGGTTGAACAGTATTTAGATTTAGTTGACTTGGCTTCTTTAGATCCCCTGCCTGTTAAGAAAATTGGCGAGACAGTGTTCTTTACAGATGGTCATACAAGGGCTTTTGCCCTTTGGAGGCAGGGGATAAGAGAAGTTGAGGTTTATTGGGATGAGGATGATCTCAATTGGTATCAGTACCTAATCTGTCTCCATTGGTGCAGGCAGGAAGGGATCTGGAGTATTGGTCATCTCCATGATCGGATCCTGCCTCAGGGTGAATATGAAATTCAGTGGCTGGAGCGGTGCAAAATTATGCAGGATAGAACTAGTAATGAGCCACTCGTCTACAGCCGTATTCAAGTTGTAGAAGATCCCCAAATGAAGACTGTGATTTGTGATCGCATCTTAAGGAGCCTGCCCCAATGGTTTGGGATTGAAGAAGCAGTACAGCATTATTCAGATGCCGTACGGGAACAGCTCTTTCTCACTGTCTTAGTTGGGGAAATTCCCGTTGGGTTTGTTTCCGTTAAAGATCACAATCCTTACACCAGTGAACTTTATGTCTTAGGAATTTACCAAGAATGTCATGGACGGGGTCTTGGGCGGAGTATGATTGGGGCGGTAGAAGAGAGACTCCTTCAACAGGGAAAGAAATTTTTGACCGTAAAAACATTAGGGGACAGCCATCCTGACCCATACTATAAGAAGACGAAAGGGTTTTACCAGGCCTTGGGGTATTATCCCTTAGAAGAATTGGATGAAATATGGGGAAAAGAGAATCCGTGTTTAGTGATGGTGAAACCTTTGATGTAAATTTTTTGATCAAGAGGGTAAAATACGAAAAGGCGTATATAGAACAATAATTAATTCGAAAAACATTAGGCGGACTATTGACTTTAGCGTAAAAGCTCAAAATAGTCCGCTTTCTGTATCTGTCTCGAAATAGCCTTGAAAGAGGATTTGAAGAAAGGCAGATGAAATAAAGAGTGAGAAAATAAATAGTTTTCGGGAAGGAGTGTTGAGTGATGCAGATTGTCATTGAACGAACAACAACTCCAAAACCAAAACCAGACTTAGACAAACTCGGATTTGGGCGTGTGTTTACTGACCATATGTTTATGATGGACTACAATAATGAGGCAGGCTGGCACAACCCACGGATTAGGCCCTATGGGCCAATGGAGTTAGATCCCTCTACAGCAGTATTCCACTATGCTCAAGCAGTATTCGAAGGAATGAAAGCGTTTCGAACAGCAGATGGGCGCATACTGCTGTTTCGACCTAGACAGAATATGAGCCGTTTAAACAAGAGTAACGCAAGAATGGTAATTCCCTTAATAGACGAGGCCTTTTGTTTAGAAGCCATTAAGCAGTTGGTGAGATTGGATCAGGATTGGATTCCAAGTGCACTAGGTATGTCCCTATACATCCGCCCCTTTATTATTGCTACAGATCCTGTTCTCGGTGTGCGCCGTTCCAGTACATATCGTTTTATAACTATCCTGTCACCTGTTGGTGCCTATTACGAACAGGGCATTAGCCCCATCAGCATTCATGTAGAGTCTGAGTATGTGCGGGCTGTTCGAGGTGGGACAGGATTTGCCAAAGCGGCCGGCAACTATGGAGGCAGTCTCAAAGCGCAGGAAGAAGCTCATCAAGAAGGTCATTCCCAAGTATTATGGCTTGATGGAATAGAAAGACGTTATGTAGAAGAAGTGGGAGCCATGAATGTTTTCTTCCGGATTGGAGATGAGATGATTACACCAGAATTAGGTGACAGTATTCTACCTGGAATTACTCGCGATTCTGTCATACATCTTCTTCGCCATTGGGGTATTACTGTAACAGAGCGGAAATTGGCCATTGATGAGCTGTTCCAAGCATATGAGGAAGGGAAGCTCTTAGAGGCCTTAGGAAGCGGTACAGCTGCAGCCATCTCTCCCATTGGAAAGCTGGCTTGGAAGGGACGGACGATTACAATTGGTGACGGTAAGATTGGCGAATGGTCGCAAAAGCTGTATGATACACTCACAGGGATTCAGACCGGTCGAATAAGGGATGAATGGGGTTGGACGGTAGAATTGTAACTTCGCTCTGTTTTTGATTGACAAGTACAGCATGATCCTTTATACTAACGTTAAATACTTTTACATCCAAAAGCGTTGATGGGGAAAAAGTAGGTTTCAATCAGCGATTTTCAGAGAGCTGGGGGTTGGTGAAACCCAGTAATTGCCTGGAACTGAACATACACCCTGGAGTTGCAGACTGAAGTAACAGTAGGTCGAGCCGTAAGCCGGCGTTAACGGCTGCGGGAGTGATGGCTCCTTAAAGAGGGAATCTGTGATCAGATTAATCCAGGTGGTACCGCGGCGTAAGTCGTCCTGTAATAGGACGGCTTTTTTTGTTTCTAAAAACGAAGGAGTGGTGAAAGTGAACAGAATCAAATTCTTTAATGGGGAACAGATTCCTTTAGAAATGCACAAGGCGAAGATTATCCAAAAACTGAATCTCGTACCAGTTCAGCGCCGTCTAGAGGCAGTTCGGGAAGCAGGGTACAACACTTTTCTTTTGAAAAACACCGATATTTTCCTTGATATGCTCACCGACAGTGGGGTGAATGCCATGAGTGATCGGCAGCAGGCAGCCATGATGGTTGCTGATGACAGTTATGCTGGTTCTCAGACCTTTACTAAACTGGAGACGAAGTGTGAAGAGATTTTTGGTACGAAGTATTTTCTGCCTGCCCATCAAGGACGGGCGTGTGAGAACATTCTAGCCCAAGTGCTTGTTAAACCTGGAAGCATTGTTCCCATGAACTATCATTTCACCACAACGAAGGCCCATATTGTACTAAATGGCGGTACAGTAGTAGAGCTGCCTATCGAAGAGGCACTGCAGACAAGGAGTGACTGTCCTTTTAAAGGAAATATGGATCTGGAAAAGCTGTCAGATGTTATCGAGAAATACGGTGTAGAGAAGATCAGCTTTGTTCGGATGGAAGCAGGGACAAATCTCATTGGCGGTCAGCCCTTTTCCCTTGCCAATCTTCAAGGGGTTCAAAAGCTCTGTCATGAGCATGGTCTGGTACTTGTCCTAGATGCCAGTCTCTTAGCAGATAACCTCTATTTCATTCAAGAACGGGAAACAGCATGCAAAAACATGAGTGTCTCTCAAATTACGAGATCCATTAGTGATTTGGTAGATGTTCTCTACTTTTCAGGAAGGAAATTGGGCTGTGCCCGAGGGGGCGGAATCTGTACCAATAATGAAGAGTTATACATGAAGATTAGAGAACTCATCCCTCTCTATGAAGGTTTTTTAACCTATGGTGGTATGTCAGTTAGAGAGATGGAAGCTATGGCTGTAGGTTTAGAAGAGACAATGGATGAAGAGATGATCAATCAAGGACCCCAGTTTATTGCTTACATGGTAGGCGAGCTTGACAAACGGGGTATCCCAGTAGTCACTCCTCCAGGTGGATTAGGCTGTCACATTAACGCTGCAGAATTTGTAGATCACATTCCCCAGCACCAGTATCCTGCCGGTGCCTTAGCTGCTGCCCTCTACATTGCCAGTGGGGTCCGAGGGATGGAACGGGGTACTATGTCAGAACAGCGGGATGAGAATGGGAATGAACCTTTAGCTGACTTAGAACTTCTGCGGTTGGCTGTGCCGCGGCGGGTGTTTACTTTATCCCAAGTGAAATACGTCATTGATAGGGTGTGTTGGTTGTATGAGAACCGCCGCCTAATTGGGGGATTAGAGTTTATAGACGAACCTCAAAATCTGCGCTTTTTCTTTGGTCGTCTAGGGACCTTTTCTGATTGGCCGGAAGCTTTGGCTGAGAAATTCCAAGCTGACTTAGGAACACTTTGACTATCTGTGTTCTAAAAAGCACAATCTTGCCATCTGTCCAGTTCTTTACTATAATAATGGTAAGCATTATTATTTAGAAAGGACGGATTTGATGGATCATTATGAAGCCATTCTAGAGTACTTCAGCAATGCTAAAGAGCCAGTGCGGGCTGGTACTGTAGCTGAAGAGACAGGTATTGATCGCAAAGAAGTGGACAAGGTTATGAATAAGTTGAAGAAGGAAGAAAAAATCGTCTCACCGAAGCGCTGTTTCTGGGAGATCAAGAAATAGGTGCAGAAAACAGCAGCGACCCCTTGTAGAGTCAAGGGGTCGTTTCTTTATTAGGCCTGCAGTTGTTCAACGAGGAAGTCGTAACTCTTCTCACCACTTATTTCGTGGATCCCGTCAAATTCGTGGAGAATAACTGACTCGAAAGGGTCGCACTCAAAGACTTCGTACACCTCTCGGGTTCGGTGGATACTGTCTCTTACTGAAGTAATGGGGAAAATAGGATCCTTCTTTCCTGCTTCCACCAGCAGTGGACGGGGTGCCAGCAAACCTACTAGATCGTCCAATTCTCCAATCTTGAGGAGTCCAGGGACGAAGTTGCAGGTACAGTGGTGAAGATTTAGGATGTTGTGACGAAATCTTCCAAAATAACCGCTTAGTACAGTAACAGCGATTCCCTGATCTAAACAGGCGTGGAAGAGGGCCAGCATACCACCGCCAGAGATGCCCATCACTCCAATTCTCTCCTTATCTACCTCTGGGAGGGTCGTAATGTAATCTAGAAGGCGCATACTGTCTCTGACCCGCATTCCCAACACAGATTTACCAAGCATAATAGCATAAGTCGCTGCATTGTGACAGGTGGTGGGAGGAGATTGGCCTGGTAAAACAGAGTAGTTGTGCTGCCGTTCTCCAAAACAGGCAATCTCTGGAGCTGCGACGAAGAATCCTCGACGGCACAGTTCTACAGCAAAATCCTTTTGATAGCCAGGAGGTGTTTGGCGGATTTCTCCCATTTCATCGAGACCGATGATCTCTTTTACACCAGGACCGTGGCCGTGATAGGCTAAGACTACCGGCAGTTTTTCCTGTTCCCTTCTTTTCGGTCGGAGAATATAGAAGGGCATTTCAGCTCCTTTGGCTGTGGAAATAATAATCCGCTGGTGCGTAAAATCTCCCCGATCTACTTCTGGGAAGATTTTCGGTTTAAATTCTACTTTCGGCGTGTCCAGAAACCCAATGGTTTCTCCTAAAGCACGGCGGCACTCCTTCTGCCATTGGATCCCGTCCACCTTGTTTTCAGCGGCAAAGGGATACTGCCCCTTTTTGTCGTATAACAGATCAAGTTCTGGTATAGGTGAAAATGTGTTCAAAACCATCATACTCCTTACTTCGAAAAATTCCACAAGGACGTTTACAATTCCTTTCAAAACAGATGGGAGGGAAAGCAGTGATCATTAGTGCCAGCCGTCGAACAGATATTCCTGCGTTTTACAGCCAATGGCTGATGGGACGTTTAAGGGAAGGGTTTGTCTGTGTTCGCAATCCTATGAACTTTCATCAAGTTAGTAAAGTGAGTCTTGCCCCTGAGGTAGTAGACTGTATTGTGTTTTGGACTAAAAACCCCCAAAACATAATGGCATCCCTGAAGGAAATAACGGAGATGGGTTATTCATATTACTTTCAATTCACCCTTACACCGTATGATTTATCTCTTGAACGTTACCTGCCTCCAAAGAGTCAATTAGTAGAGGTGTTTAAGACTCTGGCAGATCTAATCGGACCCCAGCGGGTAATCTGGCGCTATGATCCAATCCTGCTCACGGATGAGATTTCCCCTGCCTACCATGTAAAAAAATTCGAAGCTCTAGGAAGACAGCTTGCTGGTTATACAGAGCGGTGTGTCATTAGTTTTGTCGATC
>JAAYRO010000142.1 GCA_012518735.1 Bacillota bacterium | reverse complement strand
TATTAGTAATTAAATCCATATTCTTAGTCGTCAGCGAAATTGGATTATACTTGTTTGCAGCTGGAATAACATTGCAGAGCGTTAACACGATTATCACTGCACCAGTTATAAGTAGACTCCCATAGCTGCTTTTCACAAGTGTGGCTGCAAATAAAAGTAGTGCTAGTAAAAATGCCCCAAATAGCCACAGACAAAGTACGGAGAACAATACGTTTACCCCTTTTCCATCGGGAAATAAGTACACCGTATAAGCCCAAGTCACTAAAAACGAGGTTAAAATGCTCATAGTCCAGATCAGCAGCATGGAGGCATATTTGGCAATAATGACTGCTTGTCGCGATAATCCCTTTGTCAGTAAATTGATCAATGTGCCTTTAGAGAGCTCAGTCCCTAAAATACCACTAAACACAAGTACCATGACAATAAAACCCATCTGCTGACTGTTCTTGAAAAACTGGGCCCAAGAGTCCAGAGACGAAGGTTCGGGAACCGTAATGGACATTCCCTCTGGCATGAACTTGGCCAGCAGCTCAGGAGTGAGTTTGGCTGTAAGAGGGTTCATAATTCCAAAGATTAGGAAAACTGTCAGCATGATCAAAAGCTTGTATGTTCTGATATTTTCCAGGAGTTCCTTTTTGAAAAAAACCAAATAATGATTCACCGTACCACCTCCGTAAATAGACTTTCTAATGTCGGTTCCACTGCTTCAAATTTGTCTGGTGTTATCTGCTTCTTAGATAACAGGTCAATCAGAAACTGACCGCCTACTCTACGGTCCTCTACAACAACAGTGAGGACATCTGCATCTTGTGTAAGCTTAATCGTAGGTCGTTTTAGTTCCTCACTGCCAGCAAATTGGGCTGCCTCATCAGAGTTAGCGAATTTTATGCTGAAGCTATTATGCCGATACTGCTCCTGTATTTCGGAAAGGGTGCCAGACAATGCAAGTCGGCCGTTATGTAAGACAGCAACACGATCACATATCCTTTCAACGTCAGAAAGGATATGGGTAGAAAACACAACGGTTGTTTTACCTTTTATAGTTGAGAGAATATCGAGTATCTCCTTTCTACCAATAGGATCAAGGGCCGATGTTGGCTCATCACAGATTAGGAGCTTTGGTTCATTAAGTAATGCCTGAGCAATTCCAAGCCGCTGTTTCATCCCACGGGAAAAACCACTTATTTTGCGGTTCGCCTCCTTAAGCCCTACAAGAGTAAGTAACTCCTCACTCCTCGATTTAATTCGGTCGGGGCTTAAGCCAGTGATTTCGCCGCAGAGTCTAAGGTACTCCATTGGCCGCATATAACCATAGAACTCAGGAACATCAGGGAGAAAACCGATATGGCGATTGGTTTTGGCTGCACCGTAAACGACCTTTTCACCATTAACTTTTACTGATCCACTATCTGCCCTCAATAGCCCCAATACAATTTTCATGGTTGTTGTTTTTCCCGCACCATTTTTCCCAACAAAACCAAAAACAGAATGCTCTGGAACAGCCATATCTAAACCGTTGAGTACTTGATTGTCGCCAAAACTCATATGCAGCTGCTTGATCTCTAGAATGTTCATTATTCCTCACCTCTGCCAAATACGAAATAGACGATTGGTCCGATAATTTGAACGAATAAAACAACGGGGATCCACATTGCCTTAGACCCAAACCGATAGTTAGGGTGTCTTAGTACGTGGACAAGTGCGGAGATCGCAAGAATTAGTTCTGCAAGGATAAGGGGAATAAAGAAAGGTAAATATTCTTTTATCAGATCCAAGCTAATCACCTCGTTCTTCAACGCTTTTTTCCAATCTTTCAACCATGTTTTTGAAACGGTAGTTCTCTGCTAACCGATTAAAAACTGGGTTTTTGGTCAATCCATCAACCATACTACCTCTGATAACTGCCTCATTTTGAGGTGGTTTTACACCAAGAGCCAAATCGCTGAGCCAATCATCCACTTTGTCAAAAAACTGATCCCCAGAAAAGACAATTGGGTAAATATCAGCTGTAGCCAAATCCACATATCGCTGCAAAAGATCAAGTGCTCTTTCGTCATCTTCAAGCATGGCATAACCTTGTGCTCCAGTGAGGTAAATTCCAAATAGTATTACTGGATGTAAGCGCTCAACGTCGAAGAGTTCTATTAAACCTAAGACACGGGTCATGATTTGATCATATTTATTGTAATCATCAGTATTGAGCATGAGGTAATTTGGTATGTCGCCGAAAATTCCCATTAGGTGTCGGAAAATGCCAACCTGGGTAGTCTCTTTAGCTTTATGGATATTCCCGGTCAAGTAATAAGCGGAGGCAAGAATAACTTCATCACCAAGCAGAGGATCATTTACTCCTTCCATCAGATCAATTACGGTTTTCGGATTGCCCAGGCTTAATTCACAGAAGGCTTCTATGAAATTAGCCTGCTTACTAAGGTCAACATCTAAACTTTCGTTTTTGATCCTGATACACAGATCTCTTACGGCTGTCTTTATCTGGACCTGCAGCTCCTCTGTTTCAGCTAGATGTACGTGGTTGATTAATAGTACGCACATTTGTAATAGAAGGGGAAAGCAAGAATAGTATTTCCTAATAATTTCTTGGCACGTGCTCATCACTGCAGCAAATGGCAGCTTTGAGAAATCTGCAGATAGTTTGTGGTACAGCTGACGGATTTCCTCTTTGGTCATCTGGGGTTCATACCCGATTAGTTCATCTACGCTGATATTGAAGTACGTGGCTAACTTAGGCAGAAAAGTTATATCAGGATAGCTCTGCCCCGTTTCCCATTTGGACACAGATGCCTTAGAAACTCCCATATAATTGGCAAGCTCCCTTTGAGTAATGCCTCTAGCTCTTCGTCCCCGAACGATTGCTCGTGCAATATTGATCTCTTTCAAGAAGATCACCTCAGTTTGATTATACAAGTGTTGTTCTAATTCAACAATGGATTTGCAGTCAACTTTGGTTGACAAAATCAACCGATAGGAAACCCAACTTTACTCTTCTTATTACCACTAATCGTTAAAACACTTTGGTGTATTCTGTGAACTCAGTCGGCAAACGCGGCTGCGTTTCCCAATTCACAGAGCGCGCGAAAGGTGAACCCAAGAAGAGTATAATTCGAACAACACTCTCACCTTCCGAATCTTGAGCTCTAATTTACCAAGTGATGAAGACCTCGTTAAAAAGCTTAGTCGTTCTCACAAACTGTTCATCTCTGCGGTGCCCTTTTATGTGGACTCTTCGTGGTTCTACAAGCCAAAACTCTGCTAAAAATTGTTCCAAAATAGTCCTGAAGATTGCACAGTCGAATCGTTCCTTGGCCCGCTCCTTAGAGCCATACTCTGAGAGCATGTCAATTACATATGGAATTAGAAATGGTGGTAGGGGCTCCCATCCCTCCTCGTAGCCCATGTTAAATGCAAACACATAGTCTCGCAAGAGCGAAAAATAGTTTTCTGTGGCCGATAAGGTCAGGGCTTTTTGGCCCTTCTTAGTTAAGCCAATTCGCCCCTTGCGCTTAATGATCAAACCAGAGACTCTCCCTAAATCATACAAGTCGCTCAAAAACCACGCATCTGCCTCTTTACGAACACTTCGAGCTCGAAAGGGAAAGGGAGCATGTAAATAGTCGTAGCCCTGTTCAAAGAGCTCCATGACCAATTTTGCAGGAAGATTTCTCTGTGCGGTAGCTTTTACAGGGCCACGTTCATTCAAAATGCGGAGGAAATCCAAGTAAAATTTTAGCAGGTGCGTTGCAGCCACCTTGTCATCGCTTAGTTTAAGGTTGAATGCTATAGGCATCTCAAATCGTAAGAGCCTGTAGTTAAGCTCTTGTCCAAGTTGTGAGATATGTATTCATGTTCTTCATGAGCGGGATTATGCCAAGCATCAAGAAAATCCATGTAACCATGGGCACCTCCCACATCTTCGGGAGGTGCTGACTCCTTGCCTCCAATACAAACTGCAAAGGAATCGGGGTGGTTATGGATCACTTTTTCCAGAGTGATCCGAAGCTGCCAATCGTCACCGAAATCATACACATAATGCAGCTCCTTAGATCGTTTTATGATGGGATCGATTTTAACCGTACTAGCCAACTTCTGCGGTCTGGCCAAAATTTGCTCGCCCCAGCTATCTTGAACAGCCGCCGGATTGGCACCGTAGTACTCATACTCCTCAATACTCCCCCTCACTCTTGCTGTGAGCAGCTCTAACACCAAGTCACTCTACACCAGCTACTTCAACCAGCCAGTCTCCCATAACCTTTAATGCCGCAGGGGACATGGTCTCTTCAATTAGGTAGTACTCATCAGGTAAACCTGTCTCAGTTGTCTGGAAAAGATGATTAAGGCTAGGCAGTTCTACTACTGTAAAGTTCTGATTACCGCCTTCTTCCAAAGCCTTCTCAATGAGCTGGAGGTTTGGATCGGGCGGAACCTGCAGGTCTTTACTGCCGTTAATGGCCAGTACTGGACAATCTACATTC
>JAAYRO010000141.1 GCA_012518735.1 Bacillota bacterium | reverse complement strand
CATCTGTTTGATATACTGCTGATTTGTCATTCACATCTATTCCTTTCACACAAACGGCAGTGGTACATAACCCTGCAATATAATTATCACATAATTTGGGATAAAAATCACTAGTCGGGGGTTAATGAGTATGGCAGAAGGTTAATGTGATAGAGGATCGTATGTTGTTTGAGAGATTTTGTGGAAAAAGACATAGATGATCGAATCAATTAGGATACATTCGAAATGGAATAGCAGTATGGGATGCCTTGGGAATACGATGATATATCGGTTTGTGCAATAACTTGCTGAATTCAGGTTTGACATTTAGGTTAAACCAAATCAAATTTGATGAGAAAAAGCTTAGTCTCCCCGACAAAGAACCCGACAAGGCAAGGCAATCAGAGAGACCGACGTCGTTTATGGGAGACAAGGAGATTAGAACAGGGTAGAAGTGGCGGAGATACTGGGGGATGCTACAAGCAGAAGAGGCAGACGGACAGTGACCAATTGTACCTAGTGATGACGTACAGATCAAGACATTGACGATGAGCAGAATGGACCGTTAGTGATTGGGATTTAGCCTTCGAAAGGTGAGACAAGGATTGAGGAATTTCTGGTCATGGTTTTGAAGGAATTTGAGAATTCGAAGCCAATTAAGTGGGAAAAGACCTAAAATGTTCTCCTTAATCTTAATATACGAGGTGGATTCCAGTATGAAAGAACTAATTGATCAGCTTTACTATGTTTCGCATAATCCACTGGTTACGCCGGCATGTTTAATATCTAACGTCAAACTTCCAGAATATCAAAGCTTGGTTTTTCGAAAAGATGGGCAAGGCTTAGTGGCAATCATGGAGTGTAGTTTAGATGGTGAACCTGCAGAATTTCGGTATTTTTTCGACGAGCAGGATCATCTAAGCCGTGCTGTTTGCACTAATCTTGTCTCAAACCAAGAGGAAGTTCTCTTCGATCGGGTACAGGAAGTAAGAGCAGTACAAGCTAGAATTGTCCGTAATAGAAATTGCGAGCAAAGTGCCGCTATTCCGGATTAGGCGTCGACAAAAGGCTTAGCTTAACGGAATTCAGACAAATGGATTTCTCGTAAAGATGCTCACTTTCTATCCCCAACATTTCCCAAAGGAGACGAAAACAATGAGGAATACAAACAAACCTACCAAGCGGCAGTTAAAGACACTTTATCAAGTAGCTGGGGATTTCAAGAAAGCAGAACCATGGAAATACTTGTATGACGCAGACTTAATCTGTGTTGAAAACCCAACAGACAAGATGATTGGTTACTGTTCGGTAATGGGTAAGTCTGGGCAGCATTTTGCCCTTGGTGTTTTCCTTGGGGATCGGGGTTTTTATGGATTCAATTACTTAATGGAGAAAGGGGATACCATGCCTCATCACCAAGCAGTCTTTTATCAGGATTGCCTAATGTGTTCTTTTGAAGATGAAGAATTCCTTGATAAAAGAGATAGGACAGAAATCAAAGGGTTAGGCTTAGCGTTTAGCGGCAGGAATGCCTGGCCCCAATTTCGTCGGTTTGAGCCAGGGTATTTCCCTTGGTATATTAATCAAGAAGAATGTTCCTTCTTAACTCACGCTCTCCGTCAGACGCTTATTACAGCTGAGCAATACCGCCAAGGAGCCATCAATTTAGATTTCGAACAGGGGAGAACTCTGTTAAGGTACAGTCAAGAAAAAGACGGGCGATTAGTATGGCATACTAAAGAGTTTCAACTAAATATTCCGGAAATAGAATATCTGCCCGTGGAATTTCGGGACGATCTACTTCTTCAAAGACTCCACAGGACAAGCAGAAGAGAAAACGTCATCCTTCAAGCCGAGACATGCTATCTGCCTATGCCCGTCCAAGGGGAAAATGGCGAACGGCCGTATTTTCCTAGGGCCTTTGTTCTGACGGAGGAGAAATCCGGTATGATTGTAGATTATAACATGTATGAAGCTCCCCAAAATGATGCTCACGAGGTACTTACCAGAATGGCCAGCGTATTCTTGGAGAAGGGTATCCCTAAAGAGATCCAAGTTAAGCCTGGAAAGATGGTTGCCATACTACAAGATTTTTGCCAAAAAGCCGGGGTTAATTTGAGAGTTGTCGAAGACCTGTCAACTATAGACGACTTCATTGCAGAGCTAACAGAGCGATTTTAACTGGGAAAATATGTTTTCAAGAAAAACGTAAACTTGCCTGCTGTGGCTTTTAGGATGAGAGGTATTAAGGCATGGAGACCATAAATCAAGTGTTTGATAAGTTTCTAGCAGATGAGAGTAGGAGATTGAAGAAGACAACACTTAATAAGTATAGGCAAGTTATGGAGCTATTTGGAGATTATATGAACAGTTACGCCCACAACTATTTGAAGAAAGAAGAAGGCGAGTTGTTTAGAGAGCAGTATCGCGCCGGAAATGAATTCTGCGAAATTTTTGGACCTGAAAAGATTACCGGTTGTGAGATCCAGGAATTTCTTAGTTATTTTATGATTAGAAAAGTCGTGAGCAGCAGCGCATTGATGAAAAATACCAGGACAGTAATGCGTAGATTCATTACATGGTTAAAGGATAGCTCCTACATAGACATTCAGGAATTTGAGTCATTCCAAGCAATCGTAAGTGACCTAAAAGATGATCTTCCTCAAGTGGTAGAATTAAGGGATCTCTTAGTTGATGAAGGGAATAAAAACAACCCGCATCAATTTGAGGCCTATGAAGAGGGCTATTTTCTAATACACAAAGTGGAGGCAGGTCGGTTGTGGCTGGAAGATTATATGGGAAGCGATTTAAAAATCGGCCCCGTAGTTGTCTCTAAAACGACTAGTTCATTAGCCAAAGTAGGCTGGGCTGCCTATTTGAAATTGGGAAGAAGAAATGGGAAATGGTACATTATTGAGAGCGGAAATGTTTACCCATAGTAGATACGGACACGGTCACCTGGTTTTGAACATTATTTTGTGGTGTGAGATAGGGCGCGTTACGCTAGACCACTAGGGGATTGTGGTAGTAAACGACATGGAACTGTGCCAATTCTTTTTGCTTGAGTTTCCTAATCGGCGGTCTTATAATAGAGCTATGGGGAATTAGCTCAGCAGGTTAGAGTGCTACGCTCACATCGTAGAGGTCATAGGTTCGAGTCCCATATTCCCCACCATCTTTGGGGGTATAGCGCAGTTGGGAGCGCGTCTGCTTCGCATGCAGAAGGTCGGGGGTTCGAATCCCCCTATCTCCACCAATAGAAAATCCTTCGTGCTGAGACTAAGTCGCAGTGCTTACATAGAGGCTTTCGATATTCTCGAAAGCCTTTTGTATTATGAATTGCCTCTAGGCGCACTTACTAAGTAACGATGGCAGGAGGTCCTAGGGGTTTTCTAGTGGCCGAAGCGGTGAGAAAAATGCAAGCTTATTTAGGGACGTGGCTGTAATGAGGAACGTGCCTATGATCCTTAATTAGGTATGCACCCTCTCTATGACTATTAGGCAATGCCATTTGTCAACTCTCCAATTGGTACCAACCTAAAAAAGAATGCAGTGATCACCTTAAGTGTGTGGGTGATTTGGGTTGATAGATATCAGAATAGTGATGTAATAAACTCTTCAACCTGTGGAACAGGGAAGCCTGCAGATAGACAGGACCCAGAGGCGAAACATTATATGGAAGAAAATGAATATCGGCAGGAATTAGCTTTGTTTAGTAGTAATAATAACATAAGAGAAATTACTGGAGAGATACTGTGTTCCTTTTCCGCATGAAGGTGTTCTCAATCTTGGGGTAGGTTTCAGGCGGTTGGTTGGAATATTATAGGGAATGTGGTTTTTTATCAAATAGGTAAAGAACTAGTTTTTTTGTGTCTCCAAGGCTGTAATCTGTCTTGAAAATGTAGAAGAAAAACATGAAAACCTTGATTAGGCTCAGACAAATATATTACACTTAAAATGAAAGGGATTGACTGTGATTGTCATCACAGTTGATTATAGTAACAATACTACTAATTACTAAGGGGGAAACGAAATGAAAAGAAGCATCTTGTTGGTTTTATCACTTGTATTGGTTTTATCATCAGCAGTAGCGCCTGTGGCGGCAGCACCTAAGTACAAGATTGGTGTTTTAGCTCCTGCAGTTACCCATGGTTGGGTAGCAGCTGTTGCCTATCATGCTGAAGCTCGTCTCAAGGAACTAGGGGACGAAGTAGAGTATCGGATTCAAACAAGTGGCAACGCAGAAGAAATGACATCCCAACTTGATGACTTAATGACTTGGGGTGCAGAAGCTATCGTAGCTTTTCCACAGTGGGAAGGTATGGAAGTACCAATGCAGAGGGCGTTAGATGCTGGCATCGAGATCGTTAACTTCGACATCGTAATCGACTTAGATGGAGTTTACAGAGTATCAGGAGATAACGAAGATATGGGTATTCAAGGAGCCCATTACATTGTAGATAAAGTGGGTCCAGATGCTACTGTGGTTATCCTGGAAGTTCCAACATCTGGTTCAGTATCGGCACTGAGAAAGAAAGGTTTTTTAGATACAGTCAAAGAAATTGCACCTGATTTGAATATTCTAACCTATGCTACTCAGTTTACAAGAGAAGCCGGTCTTGCAGATTTCTCCGATATTCTCATGAGAAATCCTAAGATCGATGCTGTTTATTCCATGGATGACGAAACTTCCATTGGTGTTCTCCAAGCTATTAGAGAAGCAGGCAGAACAGACATTAAAGTTATTACCGGTGGCGGAGGTATGCAGGAGTATTTCCAACTAATGCCTGAAAATGACGATATTTGGATTCAGTCGGCATTATACAGTCCAGCCATGGTTAGAGATGCTGTCGATGTAGCCCTGAAAGTCTTAAAGGGTGAAGAGGTAGAACAAGTTAAGATTATTCCTACAACCATTGTTGATCGAGACAATTACAAACAATTCCTCGATGCAAATTCACCGTATTAATAAATAAAGACTGCAGGAGGCGGCTTCTAGCCTTCTCCTGCAGTTTTCACAAGCTGAGCAAATTGGTGTTGGGAAAACCTATTCTGCGTACATTACTGGATGTGATTTTATGATCAGCATGAAGAATATAACAAAATCCTTTGGCAGTAACAAAGTACTGAAGGATGTTTCCATTACCATTAATAATGGGGAAATCTGTGCCCTAATTGGAGAAAATGGCGCTGGAAAGTCTACACTCATGAATATTTTAGGTGGAGTTTACCAAATGGATTCTGGTGAAATCTTCATCGATGGAGAAAAAGTAGAATTTACTACCCCTGCCGATTCTCTTAATTCAGGGATCGCTTTTATCCATCAAGAGCTAAACCTCATCAACGATCTGCCTATCTTTGAAAATATGTTCTTAGGGCGAGAACTTATAGGTAAAAGAGGCAGACTCGATCTAGAAAAGATGATGGAAGAAACAGAAGCTATATTCAAAGAAATGAATCTAGACCTAGATCCAAAGACTATGGTCAGGGATTTAGATGCTTCCTATAAACAGATTGTTGAGATCTGTCGAGCTATTATGATGGACGCGTCCATAATTATCATGGATGAACCGACAACATCCTTAACCGAACCAGAAATTAAGCGGGTTTTTCAAATGATGAAAACCCTTAAAGAACATGGTGTTGGAATTATTTTCATTTCCCATAAGCTGAACGAAGTCATGGAAATCTGCGAAAGATACATGGTACTCCGTGATGGGAAATTAGTTGCAGAAGGACAAGTTGAAGACGTTACAACCGATGATTTAGCCCGTTTTATGGTAGGCTATAATGTCCGTACAGATCGTCTCACAAGAGACAAAAAAATCGGGGATGAAATCTTAAGGGTCGAAAACCTAACTCATTCACACGCCTTTAGAGACATCAGCCTTTCTGTTAGAAAAGGAGAAATTCTAGGCCTTACAGGGCTTTTAGGCGATGGGCGCAGCGAATTATTTCAATCCATATTTGGGGCAGATGAGGTCCTGTCTGGAAGAATCTTTCTAGCTGGGCAGGAGGTCAAAATCCAGAGTACGGAACAAGCACTGGAGTTGGGGATAGGTTATGTCCCCCGCAACAGAAAAGAAAATGGAATTATTAAGGATATGAATATTATTGAAAATGCCTCCATTGTTACTTGGCCCCTTTTTGCCAATAAAGGTGTTATTGACCAAAACAAGCAGTTAGGCCTATTTGAAAATCAAAAACAAAAACTGGGAATCAAGCTGCAGAGGATAACGGACAACATCAATACCCTTTCAGGGGGTAATCAACAGAAAGTTGTTTTAGCTAAGTGGCTTCCGGCTAACCCCAAAATCCTAATTCTAGACAACCCTACGCAGGGCGTTGATGTAGGGGCAAAAGAAGAGATCTACGATATTATCTTAAAATTAGCTGAAGATGGCATGGCAGTTGTCGTATTATCCAGCGAAGCCCAGGAGATTATCAGGCTTTGTGATAGAGCGCTGGTCATGTATCATGGGGAAATTCAAGGTGAAGTCTCAGGGAGTACCATGACTGAACACGACATTATGAAGCTTGCAACTGGTGGGATTTTAGATGCGAGTTGAAAAGGCGGGTACAGAACATGCAAGTTATAAATGCTGACAGAGAGAACAAATTTAGTAGATGGTTTAAAGATCGGAAATCAATCGATTCTCAGTTTGGCACTGTCCTAGTGCTGTTAATTCTAATCCTTCTCCAGACAGTAGTTTTGGGATTTGATTATGATTCCTTTGGCCATTGGTTTAGTTCGTGGACGCGCAATTGGATTAATATTCTTAGAAACAACGCAGCGATTGGGATTGTCTCCCTCGGTATGACATTTGTCATTATTACAGGCGGAATTGATCTGGCAGTAGGTTCAACATTGGTGGCAACAGGGGCTTTTATTATGACGTTGATCGATACGGGACCGAAGGGTGTTCTCGGTAATCTAGGGATCACAGGAGTACCGGCATTTGTCCTGACCATAATTTTAGCCATTGCCTTAGGATATATATTAGGAACGGTCATAGGCTTGTTGATTACTAAAGGGAGGATTGCTCCGTTTGTAGCAACCCTCGGTGCCATGAAAATTTTCCGGAGTGTAACTCAGCATTTTATGCAGGGCTACAATCCGAGAGTTCCAAGGGAGTTTTTGAAAATATCTAACCTGCAGATAGGGAATTTGATGTTTATGCCCATTATCTATTGGGCCGTTATAGCCCTAATTCTGCACTATATCTCAAAACGCACTGTATTTGGCCGGCAGGTAATCGCCGTCGGGTCCAACGAACGGGCTGCCCAACTTTCTGGTGTTAATGTTAATAGAGTAAAGACTAGAACATATTCCTTAATGGGAATATTGGTGGCCATAGCTGCTGTTATTCAAGTGTCCCGCATAGGTTCTATGGATTTTGCCAATGCAGGCAGCGGATACGAGATGGACGCCATCGCGGCAGCAGTAGTCGGTGGAACAAGTATGAGTGGTGGACGAGGTACAATTGTAGGGACAGTTTTAGGAATGCTCATTATTGCTGTAATGAATAATCTGCTCAATCTATTTGGTGTACCACCTTTTCTTAGAGAGGCCTTCAAGGGATTGATCGTTATATTTGCAGTACTTCTCCAAAGGAGAGAAAGGTCATAAACGATGGAAGGGTGATTACTATACTAAGAGTAGGCATTATAGGATGTGGTAAGATCGCCCAAGTGCGGCACATACCTGAATATCTAGATAACGAACATGCCCAAATCGCAGGCTTTTATGATCGGTCAACGGAACGGGCTCAAGAGATGGCCCGGAAATTCGGCGGGAAGGTTTACAAATCATACCATGAACTCTTAGAAAACAGTGAAATAGATGCAGTAAGTGTCTGTGTCCCTAATAATCTGCATGCAGAAGTTACCATCGCTGCACTGCAAGCTGGTAAGCATGTCTTATGTGAAAAACCAATGGCCACAACACTGCAGGAATGTGAAGATATGGTGGTCACAGCTGAAGCGACAGGAAAGAAGCTGCTTATAGGGCACAATCAAATATTGACTCCAGCCCACAAGAGAGCGAAGGAATTAATCCATAATGGACTTATTGGCGAAATACTTACCTTTAGAACTACCTTTGGGCATGGTGGTCCTGAAAACTGGAGTATAAATCCAGGGCTGAATACCTGGTTTTTTGATAAAAACACTGCTGCAATGGGTGCAATAGCAGATCTAGGAATCCACAAGGTCTATCTGATCCAGTACTTAACTGGTCAAAGAATCACTGAAGCGACAGCAAAATTGATTACTATTAACAAAAGAGAT
>JAAYRO010000140.1 GCA_012518735.1 Bacillota bacterium | reverse complement strand
TCTTTGGATGAGGGTCAAGAAGTACAATTTGACATAACTTCAGGTAATCGCGGACCTCAGGCAGCTAACGTAACTCGGATATAATTCATATAAAAAGGCATCTCCATCACGGAGGTGCCTTTTTTGTTTTTTGCCTACTCTATATATAGACCAAATTAAGGGAGAACTCCTTGTACGGGTAAGATATGAGAAAATCTAGATTGGGTCGATCTGGGTCCACATCAAGGTTAAACTTCCACTTCTTATTTACCTTCTTGAGTTTGAAGGGCAGTAACTGGGTTTTACCAATTAAGCTGAGAAATGATGAGTTAAAAAGATTGGTTGATGATATTTGTCATGGGTTAGACTACATTACCACGGTGTGTGTTTTTCTGCTAACGTTGATAAACCCGTCTTGTATTATGTCTTATGACTACATTAACTTCCTAGACTGCGGCATTAACCCGTTAGAAGAAAGTCCGTATTCGGTGGCACCTTTTATTCAGGAATTCTTCGCTCAAAACAACGGTTTACTTGGATATAATCGTGTTCTGACGATGCACGCTATCGTTTCTGGTGCTGTAAAGATGATTTCCATATTTAGGAGGCTATCAATATGTACGGCTTCAACCGGGGGTATCAACGCCGATCAAGGATACCTCTATGACTGTGGAGGCATATCCTTTGGCCCATGATTTCCCGGGAGAATCAACAGCTTTTCTTATTAATAGCAACGGCAATTACATTCTCTTTGCAGGCGATACAGGACCCGATCAGGTAGAAGGCGTTGACCGCCTCTCAATTGTTTGGAAAAGGATTGCCCCGCTCATTCGGAATGGTAGCTTTAAGGGGATCTTCATGGAAATATCCTATACCTCTGATCAGTCTGATAATTTACTCTTTGGTCACTTGACTCCATATTGGATGATGACTGAAATGAGAAATTTGGCAGAATTGGTGGATCCAGTAAACCCACAGAATGCTCTTGAAGGTCTACGAGTCGTTGTAACCCACAACAAGCCAACATTAACTGATGCTATCTCTGTTCGTCATAGTATAACCAAAGAATTAGAGCAGCAAAATGACTTGGGAATTGATTTTATTATCCCATTCCAAGGGCACAGAATCGATTTTTAAAGTTTTCAAATAAGAAGGGGACGGTTGCCAGCCAACCGTCTCAGACTGTGGAAAACCTTCGTGATTCCCCGAAAGATGGGGAGCACGGAGGTTCTTTTTCATGGTGAAATAGAGGTGAAGGTGCAAACGCATACCGGCTGTTTCCCCAACCGTTTGTGAAAATAGCTATATGCACCTTAATCAATTTTCCGGCAATGGTTAGCTTTACTTCACCCCAATCGAATTCCAGATATCTCCTAACTCATAACTGGCCTTGACCACCTCTTCGGTCGCTTTGCATTTTTCCCAATTGTAGAATCGTATCTGGGAGCAACCACTATGCTGTCTGTGAGTTCCTGAGTGTCCACTAGAGGATTGGTGCAATAGCCTTTTTTCCTCGTACTCCCTGATATTTGCTGATTGTCTTCCTTGAAATTTCGGTTTCTCGTTCAATGGATCTTTGAGACTTGCCATCCCAAAGAACATGATGAGAATGTCTTGTTTTTGTTTCAGTATAATCAATCTCCTGGCCAAATATCAGTCCCTACAATGGTGAGGAATAGTGTGATATACTTGAAATATGAAGCTGTTATATCTGTTGGAATGGAGGTGCTTTTGTGGTCACTAATGAACAAATTCAGGCTGTAACAGACGTAATTGTTGATCACTTCGAGCCACAAGCGGTCATTCTTTTTGGATCCTATGCCACCGAGACAGCTACCGAAGATAGTGATATTGACATCTTGGTCATAAAGGAAACAAATCTACCACCACATCGCCGACTCATCGGTCTGGGGCAAAAACTATCCCGGGTATTAGTGCATCCTATGGATATTCTAGTGTATACACCTGAGGAGATCGCTAGTCGAAGTGACTTTGATCAGGATTTTGTCACAAGGGTGTTGAAGGAGGGGAAGGTTATCTATGAGCACAAAAGACCG
>JAAYRO010000139.1 GCA_012518735.1 Bacillota bacterium | reverse complement strand
TATTGAGGGGGATGGACATATTGCGGATTATTATTGCACCAGATTCATTCAAAGGGAGTTTGTCGTCCATTGAAGTGGCAGAGGCTATGGAGCGGGGAGTTAAGAAAGCTGCACCTTACAGTGAAACTATTCTACTGCCCTTATCCGATGGGGGAGAAGGGCTTGTAGACTCGTTAGTGACAGCTACAGGCGGCCAATTCTTAAGTCTTGCAGTGACAGGTCCGTTAGGGAAACCAGTTAGGGCCAAAATGGGTCTGCTCGGTAATGGTAAAACAGCCGTCATTGAGATGGCCCAAGCTTCAGGACTGCCTTTAGTTCCGTATGAAGAGCGGAACCCTCTTGTTACAACTACATACGGCACAGGTGAATTGATCAAACACGCCCTCGATCAGGGCTGTTCTGAACTCATTATCGGCATAGGCGGGAGTGCTACCAATGATGGGGGCATGGGCATGGCCCAGGCTCTTGGTTTTAAGTTTCTTGATGGAGATGGGAAACCTTTAGGGCATGGCGGTGGTGAATTAGCCCGCCTAGCTTCCATTGATGTTTCTGGTTCTGATCCTCGGTTAGGGGATGTGAAGATAAAGGTTGCTTGTGATGTTGATAATCCCCTTACAGGACCTCAGGGAGCAGCCGCTGTCTATGGCCCTCAAAAGGGAGCTACCCCAGAGATGGTAGAGTTTTTGGACAATGCTCTGAAAAATTATGATGAAGTGCTTGCACGCTGTCTTAAAAAAGGTGTGGGAAGTACACCAGGGGCCGGTGCTGCCGGTGGATTGGGAGCGGGCCTAATGGCTCTACTAGGCGGTGAACTGGTGTCAGGAATTGAATTGGTGTTAGATGTCTTAGGCTTTAAAGAACTGACGAAAGGAGCGGATTTAGTATTTACTGGCGAAGGTAAATTTGATGCCCAATCGGCCTATGGTAAAGTGCCTGTAGGTGTAGGCCGCCAGTGTAAAAAGTTGGGTGTTCCTGTTGTGGTGATTGCAGGAACTGTACTGCCTGATGCTGAGCCTCTCCATGCAGAAGGGATCACTGCCTATTTCTCCATTATGAATCAACCTATGTCTCTCGAACAAGCTGTGAATCGTACGGCAGAGTTGGTCGAGCGTCAGGTGGGAGAAGTGATGCGTTTGTGGGTACAAAAATGAAATAAGGGGTGTTGTTATGCAGGGTGTTGGATTGCTCATACTGCTTTTGGGGGCCATAGTCTTTATTGTCTTCATGACAGCTAAAGTGCGCCTCCACCCGTTCATTGTTTTACTCCTTACATCGCTGGGCGTTGGACTGCTGGCAGGACTTCCTGCACAGCAGGTGATTAGTGCCGTTACCTCTGGTTTTGGAGGAACATTAGGCAGTATTGGAATTGTTATTGCTGCAGGTACCATTATTGGTTTTATTATGGAAAAAAGCGGTGCAGCAGTGGTAATGGCCAATACAATTCTCAAGTTAGTAGGGGAAGAACGTTCTGCTTTAGCCATGGCCTTTACTGGTGGAGTAGTATCGATTCCTGTGTTCTGCGACTCAGGCTTCGTAATCCTCTCACCCCTCAATCGGACCTTGGCCGAACGTTCCAAACAATCCTTATCTGTTTTTGCCATTTCCTTAAGTATGGGACTGTATGCAACCCATGTCTTTGTACCACCTACACCAGGACCTATTGCTGCAGCGGGAACGCTGGGGGCTGATCTAGGAACCGTAATTCTGTTAGGTCTTCTCGTTTCCATTCCTTGTATTTTAGCAGGCTATCTCTTCGCTAAGGTTTATGGATCCCGTATCCATATTGATCCGGCACCTCTTGGGGAAGAAACGGGGGTCAAAGAAGAAAAGCAGAAACACTATCCATCAGTATTAAGCTCCTTTGCACCTATTGTAGTCCCTGTCATACTAATTGCCCTAAAATCAATTGCTGATTATCCGTCGAAACCGTTTGGCACAGGCGGTTTTCAATCATTTGTGAGCTTTATTGGGAATCCCAATATTGCCCTCTTGATTGGGGTCTTCTTAGCCTTTCTCACTGTCAAGAAACTTACTGGCGAAGTAATGCACGATTGGGTCGCTTTAGGTTTACAGAATGCAGGGTTGATTATTCTCATTACAGGTGCAGGGGGTTCTTTGGGCAGTGTAATTCGGGAAACACCTATTGCTGACTACTTAACCACATCATTGAGCGGTCTTCAGTTAGGTGTATTCTTACCTTTCCTACTAGCTGCAGCTTTAAAAACGGCCCAAGGATCCTCAACGGTAGCCATTATTACAACGGCTGGCATTGTAAGCCCCCTCTTAGGGGCCTTAGGCTTAGCTGGGGGCATTGGTCCTGCCTTAACCGTACTGGCCATTGGGGCTGGAGCCATGACTGTCTCCCATGCTAATGACAGCTACTTCTGGGTTGTGGCCCAGTTTTCCGATATGGAAGTGTCTCAGGCCTATCGGTTACAAACCTTAGGCACCCTTGTTACAGGGATTGTAGGGCTTATAGCTGTAAGTATTCTGTATTTCCTTTTTGTATAGTGGAAATAACAAAACGCTGCTGCGCAAACTGTGCAGCAGCGTTTCTTTTAGGCTTGTCTTTTCGGCGGACGGGGACCGTAATACTGGTAATATTGGGTTTCAATATTGCCGTTATACAGCTTCCGTCTCTTCGTTGCTCGACCTCCAAAGATTTTCTCGAATTGGGGATAGGATGTGAGAATATAATAGGACCATGTATCTAGAGTGCGGAACACTTTCGCCATATCTTTGTACAGCTCCCCCACTTCGTCCCGTTCTCCTAAACGCTCCCCATAGGGAGGATTGGTGATGATTTTCCCATATTTCTTGCTTGAGCTTATTTCCTGAACTGGGATCCGCTGAAAGTGGATAGAATCGGCTACTTGGGCTTGTTCTGCGTTGTGGCGGGCAATCCGTAGGGCCCGATCATCAATATCGGTGCCAATAAGATAGTCCGGCTTTTCTGGATTGACTGCATCATGGGCCTCTTCTCGAGCCTGTTTCCAGTACTTTTCATCAATTAAGGGCCAGTTAGAACTGGCAAAATCCCGCCGCAGTCCTGGTGCAATATTGTGTCCCATAAGGGCGGCTTCAATGGGGATAGTTCCAGATCCGCAGAAGGGATCAATAAGGGCAATATCAGGATACCAGCGGGCTAGAATGAGCATGGCTGCTGCTAAGGTTTCCTTTAAAGGTGCTCCCGCAGCGAGCGCCCGGTAGCCCCGTTGATGGAGTCCAGGGCCTGTTGTATCAATGGTTAAGGTGGCCGTATCTTTCAGGAGGGCCACTTCGATTTTATATAAAGGTCCGTCTTCAGGAAACCATTCGATTTTATGTTTCTTCTTCATACTTTCTACAACGGCTTTTTTTACAATGGCTTGACAGTCGGAGACGCTAAAGAGGGTGGACTGGACCGATCGTCCCTCCACAGGAAACTCAGCATTCTTTGGGAGAAAGTCTGCCCAGGGCAGGGCTTTTGTCTTTTCGAACAACTCATCAAAGGTAACAGCTGTAAATTCCCCTACCTTAATCCGGACCCGGGCTGCAGTTCGCAGCCAGAGATTGGTTCGGCAGATGGCCAATTCATCACCAACGAAATTTACTTTGCCATTTTCTACGCTTATTTCATCATACCCCAGTTTTCGTACTTCATCAGCTACCAGGGATTCTAAGCCAAAGGTAGCTGTTGCAATTAGATTAAATTGGGTCACACCAATACCAACCTTTCTAATGGGAACATCCCATTCTTGTCTATTGTACCACAAAAAATCGGACTAAATGGGTACACTATTTTCTGTAACAGCAGGGAATTATGATATTTTGGTTAATTTGTTTAAATAAAGGGGGAGGGGAGCAATCAGACGGATTACGATTCATTATTATCGGGCCGATGGTGATTATGAACCGTGGAGTGTGTGGATCTGGCCAGAGGGATTTGCTGGACAGCTGGTCCAATTTTCAGGGGAAGATGAGTATGGGAAAACTGCTGAGATAGAACTGCCTAAGAAACACTCTCGGATTGGATTTTTGATTCGGGGCTCCTCGTGGGAAAAAGATATTGACTTTGATCGCTATATTGAAGACTTTATTGGCCATCAGGGCGAGATCTGGCTCATAGGGGGCGATCCCCATGTTTATCTAGTGCCGCCGGCCCATTTAAGAGACAGGATCAGGGCGCTGGATGAAGTCCACCTCACCATTCACTACTACCGCTATGATCAGGACTATGAAGGATGGAATGCTTGGGTTTGGGAAGGAGTAGAGCCGGGCCGCCAAGTGAATTTCGTTACTGAGGACGATTTTGGATTGGTAGGCCGGACAGTTTTCTATCAGAAGACTGACGCTTCAGATTTAGGAATGGTCCTCCGTAAAAGTGTGTCTGGCAGTGATTGGTACAGTAAGGATGGACGGGCAGATCGGATTATTCCCCTATACCGTGCTGATGACCAGGGCCATCTCCACATTTGGCTCATGCAGGATGATCCAAAAGTGTATTACAGAAAAGAAGATGTTAATCGGAGTCCCTCCATTATCCAAGCTGCTTTAGATGATGTGCGGCTTATTTCTGTGAAAGTGAATATACCAGTTCAGACACGAAATGAAGACCATTACGGCTTTGTATTAGTGAAAGAGGGTACTGAGACAGTTCCAATTGAGGAAGCTGTACCCTACGGTCATTTCACAGTAGGACCTCGGGAACTCCTTTTAATAACGGGAGAAGACCTTGATTTAGAAGGGGAGTACACCCTTTTCCATCCTACCCATGGGGAGGCAGAAGTTCGCTTCGGTTTCATCTTCGACAGCTCTCTATTTGCCGAGCGGTTCCACTATCCTGGTGATGATTTAGGAGTAACATACACCCCTACTGCCACAACCTTTCGAGTTTGGGCACCAACGGCAGAATGGGTCGAGTTGGTTACTTATGAAAAAGGACGGGGTGGGAAGGGACGGCACTTTCCTATGGAACGTGATGTGCATGGAACATGGGTGATTGCTCTGGCAGGTGATCTCCACGGTCTTTATTACAACTATCTCGTTACTCACCATGCTACGACAGAAGAGGCAGTAGACCCCTATGCCCGTGCCTGTGGGGTCAATGGGGAGCGGGGTATGGTTGTAGACCTAGTGCGCACTAATCCACCGGATTGGGACAGACTGGAGAATCCTCCTCTCAAAAATGCTGTAGATGCAGTTATTTACGAACTTCATGTGCGGGATCTCTCATCCCACCCTCTGTCAGGTATAAAACATAAGGGGAAATACTTAGGGGTGATTGAGCCAAACACAGTTGGACCCCAAGGAGTCTCTACTGGACTTGCCCATCTAAAGGAGTTAGGAGTAACCCACGTTCACTTAATGCCCGTCTTTGATTTTGCAACAGTAGATGAGGAATATCCTGAACAATCGTATAATTGGGGTTATGACCCTTTAAACTACAATATTCCGGAAGGTTCCTATTCTACTGATCCTAAAAATGGCGAAGTCCGCATCAGAGAGTTTAAACAGATGGTCCAGGGTCTAAAAAGAGCAGGCTTACGAGTAATAATGGATGTGGTTTACAACCATACTTATGAGAGTAGAGATTCCCATTTAAATAAACTCGTACCCGGTTATTACTACAGGCTCCATCCTGATGGGACCTTCTCTAACGGCTCAGGCTGCGGCAATGAGCTGGCCGATGAGCGATCTATGGTGCGGAAGATGATTGTCGACTCTGTTCGATATTGGGCGGAAGAGTTCAAAATCGATGGATTTCGGTTTGACCTAATGGGCCTCCACCATATTCAAACAATGAAAGCAGTTAGGCGGGCCCTAGATCTTATCGATACAGACATAATCATCTATGGAGAAGGGTGGAGTGCTGGTGGGAGCACCTTACCAGAAGAGGTTCGAGCTGGGAAGGATAATACACCTAAGCTGTCAGGTATTGGGTCTTTCTGTAATGATATGCGGGATGGGATTAAGGGCCATGTCTTTCATCAT
>JAAYRO010000138.1 GCA_012518735.1 Bacillota bacterium | reverse complement strand
TTTCGGTTCTCATTATGGGTATTATTGTTAAAATGTGACGAGTCATGGGATTATGAAAGGGGCGTTTTGCAGATGCAGTTTACAGCCATCTTTGTTGTGGTTGAAAGGGGAAAAGCCGAAGGTATAGTGGAGGAAGCTAAGGAAGCAGGAGCTTCTGGCGCTACCATCTTCTATGGTCGGGGAACAGGAGAAAAGGAGTTTAAGAAGTTCTTCAACCTGCATATTGAATCATCGAAAGAAGTTATCTTTATTCTTACCGAAGAGGATAAGCAAGAACCAATTATCGATGCTCTAGTCAGAGCGGGGAAACTTGACGATCCAGGCACTGGTATCCTTTTCACAGTACCAGTTAATCACATTATGGGTTTACATCACAGAAAAGATTTGACTACTTAGGGTGGTATGAAGCACCACTGCATAAAGGCCTTCTTAGGAGACATTATTGAAAGTCTTCTAAGAGGGTTTTTTGTTAGTTTGAAATATTAATTGAAGAGTTTGTAATGCAGGAATGTAGTGGTCGAGTCGGAGTTCTATTCTATTTGAAAGGAGTGTTGTGAATGAGATTAGGCGGTAAGACCGCAGTAGTAACGGGTAGCAGGTTCAGGGATGGGCAGAGCAATAGCTGTTTTGTTTGCTAAGGAGGGTGCTCGGGTAGTTCTAGCAGATATAGATCAAGAATCTCTAAATGAAACGGCGGCGCACATAGAGGCTGAAGGAGGTCAAGCAACCACAGTTACTGCTAACATTGCTAAACAGGAAGATGTTGACAATATGATCAAAGCGGCTGTAGATACATTCGGTTCCTTAGATATCGTGGTGAATAATGCAGCAGGCATCATGGACAACTTCAAAACCGCTGGGGAGTGTAGCGATGAGGTTTGGGATCGGGTAATGGCAGTGAATCTTACAGGGCGGAGCAACTTATGTAGCATCTAAACATGGCCTATTAGGGCTGACCAAGAATATGGCGGCTACTTATGGATTGTATGGTAATATTCGAGTTAATGCCATCGCTCCTGGTGCGGTAGCAACAAAAATTGGTGCTACGATTACGGAGCCAAGTGAAATAGGATTTAAAGCTCTGAGGGATCGGGGTCCCTCTCCCATGGGAGAGCCAATGGAAATAGCTGAAATCGCCTTATTTTTGGCATTTGATGCTTCATCTTTGTAAATGGCGCCATTCTTGTAGCCGATGGTGGTTGGACCGTAAGGTAAGTTAAGAATGGTACTGACCATATGTAATTATGGTCAGTACCACTTTTGTTGAAAGCAGGCTTTGTGGACTATTACTGCGAGACACTTGGGAATCAAAGTGTTAGGAACATTGGGGAGTATGTGCGTAAGTGCTGCACTTACTTTATCCTCTTCGGGGATGCTTAACCCGTCGGGCCAAGATCCCGACTAGAGCGACTTTCGCAAGATCCCCAGGTAGAAACGGCAAAGCTCCTGCTAAAAAAGCCTTGCCGAAAGGTAGATCGGCGACGAACATCAATTGAATCATTCCAAAGAGATAGATTACTACAACGCCTCCGAGACATAAAACTGAGTAATAAGCGGCTTTATTCTGCTTATCAACTTTACGCAAGCCTTTGGATATGCAGTAGGCGCCAACAACAAAGGCCCAGATATAACCACCTGTTGGTCCCAGTAACGTCCCAAGTCCAGAATTGCCGCCGGAAAAGACAGGGAGCCCTATAAGGCCAAGCAGGACATAAATGACTTGGCTTGCAGCAGCTAGTCTAGGGGGCAGCAGAATTCCCGCAAGCATAACGCCGATGGTCTGTCCACTGACAGGCACAGGGCTGAAAGGCAGAGGTATTATAACCCATGCTAGTACAGCAGTAACTGCAGCGCAGAATGCAGTGACAGTAAGTTCGTGAGTGTTAAATCGCATTTGTGTTAGATCTCCTTCTTGATTGGTTGCTGCAGATTAAACTAGTTATGGCAATCGAGCGCCACATTGACTGCAGAACTGTGCACTGCTAGATACGGCACTCTTACAGTTTGGGCAAGTGACCGTGTTGGTCTCTCCATGTATGAGGCCTCGAATCCAGCTTGCTATATCATTTGAGCTTCCTACTAAACTCATTCCTAAACCTGTTTTTGCCACAAACACACCAATTCCTATAAGAATTATTCCAATGACAGCGTTTTGAAATGGTGCAGGACGTCTATAGGTATAGGTGTTGGGCATATATGGTCCAAAATGGGGTTCTAAGAAAGGGTCTTCCAACTGTCGTGTCATGGAAAAAAACACACTAAAGAAGAAAACAAAGCCAATAATGGCGATAATTACGCCTATGGCCACTACAACAAAGCCTCCTTGTTTCAGTTTTTGGGACACCAACAACACCTCCGGTTCTGAAAGTCATAAGAGACTTCTATTATGTTGTGACTGATTCCTTCCTATACACAATATGCACAGTAAGACATTGCATGTCGAAACCCTATACATTCTAGCGTAGTTTCAAATAATTGCCAATATAAGCAGGGAGTTCCCAGAAATAGAAGAAGTATATGATTAGATTTTGTGTGCAAGCGATTGCGCGAATGAGAAAAAACGGTGCAGCTAAAGGGTAGTGTAGAAAAGAGGGGTTTTGTTGATAAAGCTTAAGAAGACAAGATATTTTGTCTGTTTCATTATAATGCTGGGGGTTTGCTTGATCGGTTCAGGATCTGCCGCCGACTGGACTTCCAATGATATATACAAGAGCAAACATGGAGTCTATTACCAGATCTTTGTACGGGCCTTTGCAGATGGTCGGGGTGACGGTTTAGGGGATCTGCGGGGCATTATTGAAAACCTAGATTACCTAAACGATGGCAATCCTCACACTAAGGACGATCTAGGGGTGACAGGTTTGTGGTTAACGCCCATTCATCCTTCCCCAACGTATCATAAGTACGATGTTACTGATTATTATGAGGTAGATCCCGAAATTGGAACACTTGAGGATTTTCGAGAATTGGTTCAGGAAGCTCATTCTCGGGGAATTAGAGTCATTATGGATTTGGTGGTGAATCATACGAGCAGTAGCCATCCGTGGTTTGTCGAAGCCTGTCTAGATCCAAATAGCCCATATAGGGACTATTACATCTGGGCAGATGGAGATACAAACATTAATGAACGAGGTCCATGGGGACAGAATGTATGGCACCCAGCGGGGAACGATCATTATTACGGTTTGTTTTGGGATGGTATGCCAGACTTGAATTATGATAATCCGCGTGTTAGGGCAGAAATCAAGGAAATAGCACAGTTCTGGATTGAACAAGGTGTAGATGGCTTTCGGTTAGATGCAGCTATGCACATTTTTGCTCATGATGAGCCAGAGCGAGCCCATGTGTGGTGGAACGAGTTTCGCGATTATGTGACTAGTTTGAAACCAGATATCTACTTGGTGGCTGAAGTATGGGATCGTTCTAATGTGGTGGCTCCCTATTATGCAAGTTTTGACTCGAACTTTAATTTCCATCTGGCCAATCTGATCCTCCGCAGTGTCAACAGTGGATTCGATGTGGGCATTGCTAAAGTTGTCCAAGGTCATCACGAACAATTTGCCCAGTATTCCCCTTGGTTCATTGATGCCCCTTTTTTGACAAATCACGACCAAGATCGAGTAATGTCGATTCTGAATCACAAAGAAACAGCGAAAATGGCCGCTTCTTTATACTTAACTCTTCCAGGTAATCCCTTCATTTATTATGGTGAAGAAATAGGTATGAAAGGGGTCGGGGCCGATGAGAATAAGCGAGAGCCATTTAAGTGGTATGAGACTACAGGCCCAGGGCAGAGTGAATGGAGGTCGAGTACCTTTAATGTGGGTCAGTGGCAGCCATCTGTGGAAGGGCAGATAGGGGACGAGACATCATTGTTGAGTCACTATCGAAATCTTATCCAATTGCGGGAGAGTAATGACGTTTTGAAATATGGGAAGATTGTTCCCCTGGAGACCGAGAATAGGTGTGTAGTTGGTTTTATCCGGGAGTGGGAAGGACAGCAGGTATGGGTATTTCACAATCTAGCTGATTCAAAGCAAATGGTGGAAATTAGGGCACAAACCCAGAAACCCCTCCGAACACTTTATAGTGATGGGATACACGCCTGGACACATATGAAAGGTTTGTTGAAGGGAGAATTAGCTCCCCAGTCTTCTCTCATACTGTATTAGACCATGACCCCATCCTCAGAGGTGGGGTATTCTTTTTCCAAGAACACGAACATTATACACTCAGAATAGAAAATCGTTCGGATTCTGTGTTGACAGAACATCAGTGGAATTGCTAAGATGAGAGTAGGCAATACTAAAATCAATGGTCCTCATATAATCATGGGAATATGGCTCATAAGTTTCTACCCAATGACCGTAAATCATTGGACTATGGGGGAGAGTGAAGATACCTGGTATGGTAAGGGTGGGGTGTCCTTGCCGTTTTTTGCTTTGTGCCTGGACAGATTACTTTCCCTCTGTGAAAGAATTTGTGCCAGGTTTTTTATTGAAGAGAATAAACGTAGGAGGTCCAGAAATGGGAACACAAGTTGGTGTCATAATGGGGAGCGCATCCGATTGGGATACGATGAAACATACCTGCAGTGTCTTAGAAGAACTTGGGATCATCTATGAAAAACGAGTGATTTCAGGTCATCGTACGCCAGACTTGACATTTGAATATGGAGAGCTGGCTAGAAAACGTGGTCTAAAGGTGATTATTGCAGGTGCTGGTGGTGCAGCTCATCTTGCTGGTATGGTTGCTGCAAAGACTACCCTACCTGTAATCGGAGTTCCAATTCAGACGAGAACTCTTAATGGTTTAGATTCCCTTCTTTCTATTGTACAAATGCCGGGGGGAGTTCCAGTAGCGACCATGGCCATTGGGAAGGCTGGCGCAGTGAATGCTGGGTTGCTTGCAGCTCAGATTCTGGCTGTATCTGATGAAACAATTGCAGCACGTCTAGAAAACAAGAAGGCAGCCATGAAGGAAGCAGTTCTGAAAAGCAGTGAGGAACTGGTCTGAAGATTAGATTGGAGGATCAAGAATGATTGAACGATACACACGCCCTGAAATGGGAGCCATCTGGACCGATGAAAACCGATACCGAGCTTGGCTGGAAGTGGAAATTTTGGCTTGTGAAGCATGGGCTGAGCTGGGTGAGATTCCCAAAGAAGATGTACAGAAAATCAGGGAAAACGCTTCGTTTGACGTTAACCGAATCAAGGAAATCGAAGAAGAGACTCGCCATGACGTAGTAGCCTTTACCCGCGCTGTCTCTGAAACGTTGGGAGAAGAGCGAAAATGGGTTCACTATGGTTTGACTTCCACAGATGTAGTGGATACAGCTTTGTCCTATTTAATAAAGCAAGCTAATTCGATTCTTTTACAGGATCTAGAACGGTTTATTGAAATCCTGAGGGAAAAGGCACAGGAACATAAGTATACGGTGATGATGGGGCGCACTCACGGCATTCATGCAGAGCCAACTACTTTTGGATTGAAACTTGCCCTTTGGTACGCCGAAATGGAGCGCAATCTTGAACGCTTTAAGTTTGCTTCAGAGAATATTGAGTTTGGGAAGATCTCTGGTGCAGTAGGGACGTATGCAAACATCGACCCTTTTGTGGAAAAATATGTTTGTGAGAAACTGGGCCTTAAGCCAGCTCCCATTTCTACTCAGACGCTACAGCGGGATCGTCATGCCCATTACTTGGGCACACTAGCTCTAATTGCAACATCGATTGAGAAATTCGCCACAGAAATTCGAGGTTTACAGAAAAGTGAGACGCGAGAAGTGGAAGAATTCTTCTCAAAAGGGCAAACCGGTTCATCTGCTATGCCTCACAAACGGAATCCCATAGGTTCTGAAAACATGACAGGTTTATCGCGGGTTATGCGCGGCTATGTGGGAACCGCTTATGAAAATGTGGCATTGTGGCATGAACGGGACATTTCCCATTCTTCCGCAGAACGCATAATTATCCCTGATGCAACCATTATCCTAAACTATATGTTGAACCGCTTCGGAAACATCGTAAAGAACCTTACAGTGTTCCCTGACATGATGAGAAAAAACATGGATCGGAGTCTGGGCTTAATTTATTCCCAACGGGTTCTCTTGGCATTAATTGATAAGGGGTTGTCTAGGGAAGACGCATACAGTATTGTCCAGCCCAGGGCTATGGAAGCGTGGGAGAAGCAGATCTCCTTTCGAGATCTTGTGAAAGAGGATGCCCTGATTACTGCAAGATTATCACCTGCAGAAATTGACGATTGTTTCGACTACAATTATCACTTAAAGCACGTGGATATGATTTTTGACCGATTAGGATTGTAAAGGGAGGCGGCACGTTTGAAAAAAGGAGCTCTTTTGTACGAAGGGAAAGCCAAACGGGTTTTTCAAACCAGTGATGAGGATTTGGTTTGGATCGAGTATAAGGACTCGGCGACAGCATTTGATGGTGAAAAAAAGGCGACGATTACAGGTAAAGGTCGTTTGAACAATGCTATTACAAGCATTTTATTTACCAAACTGCAGGAACGGGGTATTGACTCGCATTTTGTTAAGAAACTGTCAGAAACTGAGCAGCTGGTCAAAAAGGTTACTATTATTCCTCTAGAGACTGTAGTACGGAACTACTCTGCTGGCAGTTTCTCCAAACGTGTGGGTATGCCGGAAGGGAAGGAGCTGGCCCGTCCAATTGTGGAGTTTTACTACAAAGATGACGCCTTGGGTGATCCCCTCTTAACGGAAGATCACATCGAAATTCTCAATCTGGCCACCAAAAACGAAGTAGAGCTGTTGAAAGCTAAAGCTTTAGAAGTGAATAAAGTTCTGTCTCAACTTTTTGCAGAATTAGGTGTACGGCTTATTGATTTCAAGCTGGAATTTGGTAAGGATGGGGATGGAAATATTCTCTTAGCAGATGAGATCTCCCCTGATACGTGCCGTCTTTGGGATATGGAGACAAATGAGAAGTTGGATAAAGATGTGTTTCGTAGAGATTTGGGCAGCTTAACAGATGCCTATGAAGTGATTCTTTCACGGCTCCAATAAAATTCAGCAGAGGGGTGAAGTGGTGTATAAACATGAACCAAGTTCGGAACAAATTAAACAGGACAAGCTTTACCGAGAAATGGGCTTAACTGATGAAGAATATGAAAGAGTTGAGAAGATCCTGGGTCGCCTACCAAACTATACAGAGACTGGTCTCTTCTCTGTAATGTGGTCTGAGCACTGCAGTTATAAGAATTCTAAGCCTGTCTTAAAACGATTCCCCACTAAGGGAGAGAGAGTTCTCCAAGGGCCGGGGGAAGGGGCAGGTGTTGTCGATATTGGCCACGGGCAGGCTGTAGTATTCAAGATTGAAAGTCATAATCATCCATCGGCTGTAGAGCCGTATCATGGAGCAGGAACAGGTGTGGGAGGTATTTTACGAGACGTATTCTCCATGGGGGCTAAACCTGTTGCAGTTTTGAATTCCCTCCGTTTTGGCGAGCTGGATAATGAGCGAACAAAGTATCTTTTTCGAGAAGTAGTGGCAGGTATAGCAGGTTATGGAAATGTGGTAGGAGTTCCTACCGTCGGTGGGGAGATTCAGTTTGACCCCAGCTATGAAGGGAATCCTTTAGTGAACGCCATGGCTGTTGGCCTCATTGAACATGATCAGCTGCAGAAGGGAGTGGCCCATGGACTTGGTAATACGGTTATGTATGTGGGAGCTCCCACGGGCCGTGATGGGATTCATGGAGCAACCTTTGCTTCAGAGGAATTTTCTGATTCCCATGAGGATGTTGCCTTACAGGTTGGCTATCCTGAAATTGGCAAACGGTTGATGGAGGCTTGTTTGGAGCTAGTTCAATCAGACGCTCTTGTAGGAATTCAAGATATGGGCGCTGCTGGTCTAACTAGTTCATCAGCGGAGATGGCCAGCAAAGCAGGAACAGGTATTGAGATGAATCTTGATCTTGTTCCTCAGAGTGAAGAAAACATGAGCGCCTATGAAATGATGCTTTCTGAATCGCAAGAGCGGATGTTGCTTGTAGTTAAGCAAGGTAGGGAGGAAGAGATCATCGATCTCTTTGAAAAACATGATCTTCATGCGGTCGCTGTAGGGCGGGTAACCGATGATAAGCATCTGCGTTTAGTTCACCAAGGTAATGTGGTGGCAGATGTGCCTGTAGATGCTCTCGCAGAGGATGCGCCTGTCTATCATAAACCATCGAGCGAACCTGCTTATTATCACGAGTTTCAAAAGATGGAAAATTATGTACCGGTTGTAGAAGATATTCAGGAAACACTCATTCAGCTTCTCAAGCAGCCTACGATTGCCAGTAAGCAGTGGGTGTACGAACAGTTTGACTCTTACGCCCAGTCTAATACGGTTGTAGGACCTGGTTCGAATGCAGCGGTTATTCGAGTAGAGGGCACTAATAAAGGTATAGCGCTTACTACCGATTGTAATTCCCGCTATCTTTATTTGGATCCAGAAATGGGCGGCAAAATCGCTGTTGCAGAAGCAGCTCGCAATATTGTCTGTTCCGGCGGCACTCCCTTAGCGGTTACCGATGGCCTGAACTTCGGTAGTCCTGATAAGCCTGAGATCTTCTGGCAGTTAGAAAAAGCCGTGGACGGTATAAGCAAAGCATGTCTAGGATTAGGCACGCCTGTTATTGGTGGTAATGTATCTTTGTATAACGAAACAAAAGGAGAAGCCATTTATCCCACTCCCATAATCGGTATGGTTGGACTAGTGGAAGATCTCGATCATGTTACTACGCAGGATTTTAAAAATCCAGGCGATCTTATTTATCTCTTAGGGGAAACGAAAGATGAATTTGGCGGGAGTGAGCTGCAGAAACTTCTGGAAGGTAGGATATTCGGTAAAGCACCCCAGCTTGACCTCGCTGTGGAACAGAAGTACCAACAGCAGGTTCTCCAAGCGATTCAGCAGGGATATATCCAATCGGCTCACGATGCAGCTGAAGGGGGATTAGGGGTGGCCATTGCTGAGTGTTTAATGAATGCAGTGAGCTTGGGAGCAGAGATTACAGTTAACGGCAATCTTGTTTCTGCATTGTTCAGTGAATCCCAGTCACGATTTATCCTTTCTGTAAAGGAAGAACACAAAGAGGAATTTGAACGTCTCGTTGATGCCAAACTCATTGGAAGGGTTACTGAAGAACCGGTTCTACAGGTTTCTTTTGAGGAAGACATTGTCATCAGGGTGGAGGTAGACAAGCTTCGGAAGGCTTGGAAAGGAGCCATTCCATGGTTGCTGAAATAAGGGGCTTAAACGAGGAATGCGGCGTGTTTGGGGTGTGGGGGCATCAAGATGCCTCCCAAATCACTTATTATGCTCTTCACAGCCTGCAGCATAGAGGGCAGGAAGGTACTGGTATTGTTGTTACAGATGGAGAAACAATGCAGGGAAAAAAGGGTGAAGGTCTTGTTACAGATATCTTTACTGCCCAGTCCATTACTGAATTACGGGGATCAGGGGCCATCGGACATGTGCGGTATTCTATTGGGGGAGCAGATGGGTACGAGAACGTACAGCCCCTCCTCTTTCGATCTCAAAGTGGTAGTCTAGCTCTCTGCCACAATGGTAATCTCATGAATGGTGAGGCACTCCGCCATCAACTGGAGGGGCAAGGCAGTATTTTTCAAACAACTTCCGATTCAGAAGTGTTGGCTCACCTCATACGACGGGGCGGGTTTTCATCCCTCCGTGATCGGGTAAAGTATGCTTTATCAATGCTGAAGGGTGCCTACGCCTTTTTGATTATGACGGAAACGGAATTGTTAGTTGCTTTAGATCCCCACGGTATGCGTCCCCTATCTCTAGGTAGAATTGGCGATGCGTATGTTGTTGCATCGGAAACGTGTGCCTTTGATATTGTTGGTGCCCAGTTTGAGCGGGATGTTCTACCTGGTGAGCTAATAGTGATTAATGACGAGGGGCTTCATTCTGAAATTTTAGCTAAAGCCTCCAGCCGTACTATATGCGCTATGGAATACATTTACTTCTCCCGCCCTGACAGTAATATTCGCGGGATCAACGTTCACACTGCTCGAAAGAAGCTTGGAAAACAGCTGGCTAGAGAATGTCCTGTGGAGGCAGATGTAGTGACAGGTGTGCCTGATTCAAGTTTGTCTGCAGCGATTGGATATGCAGAGGAATCAGGGATTCCGTATGAAATGGGACTGATCAAAAGCCGTTATGTTGGCCGCACCTTCATTGAGCCATCTCAGTCTTTACGAGAACAAGGGGTAAAGATGAAACTGTCGGCAGTAAGGGGTGTAGTAGAAGGAAAGCGGGTAGCAATGGTCGATGACTCTTTTGTCCGGGGCACTACCGGTAAGCGCATTACCCATATGTTAAAAGAGGCTGGTGCTGAAGAAGTGCATGTACTGATCAGTTCACCACCTATTAGATATCCATGTTTCTATGGAATTGATACACTGACCACCAAAGAGCTGATCGCGGCGAATAACACAATAGAGGAGATCAAAGAGATCATAGGGGCTGATTCATTGAACTTCTTAAGTGTGGAAGGGATGCTCAAAGTATTGGGATGTGGTCACTGTCTCGCTTGTTTTACTGGTGAATATCCGACAGAGATCTATCCCGAATACTTGAGAAACTAGGAGGATTGTGGATGGCGGATGCTTATAGAGAAGCTGGTGTCAATATTGAGGCAGGTTATGAGGTTGTCTCCCGGATTAAGAAACATGTTCAACGAACGAGTCGTTTAGGTTTGCTAGGGGATTTGGGCGGTTTTGGTGGGATGTTTGACTTGTCTGCTCTTGAATTTCAGGAGCCTGTATTAGTTTCCGGTACCGATGGGGTAGGTACGAAATTAATGGTAGCCTTTATGATGGATAAACACGATACCATAGGCATTGATGCTGTAGCTATGTGTGTAAACGACATTGTAGTTCAGGGTGCTGAGCCTTTATTTTTTCTAGATTATATTGCCTGTGGCAAATCAGATCCTACCCGTATTGAGGCCATTGTCAAAGGAATAGCCGATGGCTGCGTCCAGGCTGGTTGTGCTTTAGTGGGTGGAGAAACAGCTGAAATGCCTGGAATGTATGATCCGGATGAATATGACTTAGCAGGTTTTGCAGTAGGTGTCTGTGACAAAGCAGACTTGATTGATGGGACTACTATCAAAGCAGGGGATGTTCTTATCGGTTTAGGATCGAGTGGCATTCACAGCAATGGTTATTCCCTTGTTCGTAAACTATTTTTTGAAAAGGCTAAAATGGACGTTGCCGATTATGTGGATGTCTTAGGATGTACGTTAGGCGAAGAGCTGCTTCGTCCTACAAGGATCTATGTTCAGCCTGTCTTAGCCGCGCTGCGAAAATTCGAACTGAAAGGAATTGCACATATTACAGGCGGAGGATTTATTGAGAATATTCCCCGGATGCTCCCACCTGGGCTGGGGGTTGTGATTGATGAGAGGAGCTGGGATATTCCACCTGTTTTTCCCTTAATGGAGTCAATCGGTAAAATCGAACGGTTCGAGATGTACAACATCTTCAATATGGGGATCGGTATGGTGATTGCTGTTGATAAGGAACTTGCTTCGTCAGTTATTCACCATTTTGAAGAGCAGGGAGAAAGAGCGTACCTTATAGGCCGTATAGTGGAAGAAGTGGGAGTTCGGATCGTATGACAAACATTGCAGTGTTTGCCTCAGGAAATGGCACTAATCTGCAGGCCATCATTGATGCTGTTAGAAGCGGAGACCTTGATGCTGAAATCAAGCTGTTAGTCTGTGATCGACCTAGTGCCTATTGTGTTACAAGAGCTAAGCAGGCCCAGATTCCTTACTTGACTTTTTCGGCAAAGGAGTTTGCAGGTAAGGCTCAGTACGAAGAACTGATTCTTAATGAGTTAAGAGCTTTGGATGTTGAGTACATTGTCTTGGCCGGTTATATGAGGCTTATCGGTCCAACACTTCTTAACGAGTTTCCAAACAGAATTGTAAACATCCATCCATCTTTACTGCCAGCTTTTCCAGGTAAAGATGGGATTGGACAGGCTTTAGCAGCGGGGGTTAAAGTCACCGGTGTAACCATTCATTATGTTGACGAAGGGATGGATACGGGACCCATTATTGCTCAGAAAGCAGTAGAAGTGAGTGAAAACGAAACTCGTGAAAGTCTAGAAAAGAAAATACATGTTGTTGAGCACGAATTGTATCCAACAGTGCTGCAGGATATCTTTGGGACACAGAGGAGGAGAAAGATGAATAAACGAGCACTAATCAGTGTTTCTGATAAAAGTAACGTTATTGAGTTTGCTCAAGAACTGCATGAGCTGGGCTTTGAAATTCTTTCTACCGGAGGTACAAAGAAAGCACTTGAAGGCAAAGGAATTCCTGTTACTGGCGTAAGTGAAGTGACAGGCTTTCCAGAGATTTTGGATGGGCGGGTAAAGACGCTAAATCCTATGATTCACGGTGGGCTGCTGGCTGAGTTTGATAAACCAACCCATCGGGAGCAGCTGGACAAACATGGGATTGAACCTATTCAGATAGTCTGTGTTAACCTCTATCCGTTTCAGGAAACTATTGCTCGTGAGGATACATCTGAGTCAGATGCCATTGAAAACATCGATATTGGTGGACCGGCTATGTTGAGGGCAGCGGCTAAGAACCATGATTATGTGACGGTGCTCATTGATCCAGCAGATTACGCAGAGGTCTTAACGCAGCTGCGGGAAAATGGTGAAGTAGACAAGGACACACGTCGAAGGCTTGCGGCAAAAGTGTTTCGTCATACGGCTGCTTATGATGCTTTGATTGCAGACTACATGACACATCTTGCAGGAGAGGAATTCCCTGAGAAACTGACCATGACGTATGAGCTAAAGCAATCCCTCCGTTATGGTGAGAACCCTCATCAAAAAGCAGCATTTTACAGAAAACCCCTCGGTTCTAGATCTTCTATTCCGTATGCAGAACAGCTCCATGGAAAAGAACTATCGTATAACAACATTAACGATGCTGATGCAGCACTCCAGATGGTGAAAGAGTTCTCTGAACCAGCGGCTGTTGCTGTAAAACATATGAATCCCTGCGGCATTGGAATAGGCGCGACAGTGTCGGATGCTTTTGCTAAGGCTTTTGCCGGTGATCCTGTCTCCATTTTCGGCGGTATTATAGCTTTTAATCGGGAAGTAGATCTTAAGACAGCAGAAAAACTCCATGAAATCTTTTTGGAAATCATTATTGCTCCATCATTCTCTCAGGATGCTTTGGAACTGCTGACGAAAAAGAAGAATTTGCGGTTGTTGACGATCCCACTAGTTTCAGGTTCAAAAGAAATGAAATTCACATCGGTAGGTGGCGGTTTATTAGTACAAGATTATGACCAGTATACATTCGATGATGCAACTATCTCTATTCCTACAAAGCGAGAGCCATCACCTGAGGAGTGGGAAGCTCTGAAGTTCGGATGGAAAGTGGTCAAACACGTAAAGTCAAATGCGATTGTAGTAAACACCAAGGATATGACACTAGGAATTGGTGCAGGTCAAATGAATCGGGTTGGGGCTGCCGAAATAGCTCTCAAGCAGGCTGGTGAGAAGGCTTCTGGCGCTGTTTTGGCATCTGATGCGTTTTTCCCAATGGACGATACGGTGGAAGCGGCTGCTGAGGCAGGCATTACTGCCATCATTCAACCAGGTGGTTCCATTAGAGATGAAGACTCTATAAAAAAAGCTGATGAACACGGTATTGCCATGGTCTTTACTGGTGTACGGCATTTTAAGCATTAGAAGCGGGGTAGGTGGATGAAGGTATTGGTTATTGGCAGAGGTGGTCGAGAACATGCTATCTGCCAAAAGGTGAAGGAAAGCCCATTGGTTTCCCAGGTTTTTGTCGCTCCCGGTAATGCGGGGATGGCAGATGCTGCAGCTCTAGTGCCCATCCAGGAAAGTGATCAAACGGCATTGATCCATTTTGCCAAAACGCACAATGTGGATCTGATTATCATAGGACCAGAGGCACCTCTATTGGAGGGTCTAGGAGATCGGTTCCGTGAGGTAGACTTGAGGGTCTTTGGCCCAAGCAAAGCGGCTGCTGTAATCGAGGGGAGCAAGTCCTTTGCTAAGGATCTTATGGTGAAATACGGAATTCCTACAGGGGAGTATGGGGTTTTTTCTAACTATGAAGATGCTAAAGAATATCTTTACAGGAAAGGTGCTCCCATTGTGGTTAAGGCTGATGGTTTGGCCGCGGGCAAAGGAGTTGTTGTGGCTAAGACCATCCTCGAAGCTGAAGAGGCAATACGAGAAATGCTGCTAGAAAAGAAGTTTGGAGAAGCTTCGGCAAAGGTTGTCCTTGAAGAGTTCTTGGAAGGGGAGGAGATATCACTTATGGCTCTGGTCCATGGTGAAACAGTTATTCCCTTGGAAACGGCTCAAGATCACAAACGGGCGTATGAAGGAGACCGAGGACCTAACACTGGCGGTATGGGTGCCTATTCTCCCGTCCCCCACATCAATAGTGAAATTGTGAAAGAAGCCATAGACTCTATACTTAAACCTACTGCTAAGGCTTTGGTTAAGGAGGGCAGACCCTTTAGTGGGGTGCTGTATGGTGGGTTGATTATTACAGAGACAGGCCCAAAGGTGATCGAGTTTAATGCCCGCTTTGGAGACCCAGAAACACAGGTGGTATTACCCCGCATGAAGTCTGATTTGGTAGAAGTCATTCTACGTCTTCTGGAGGGAGATACACCTGAGATTGTGTGGGAAAACGAAGCGATACTTGGAGTGGTGGTCGCGTCTAAAGGATATCCTAATCAATGTGAAACAGGTGCGGTTTTGCATGGACTAGCTGATTTAAGTCCAGATGTTTTTGTATTTCATTCAGGTACAGCAAAAAATGACGAAGGTCAATATATTACCCACGGTGGTCGTGTCTTTCTCATCGCTGCAAAAGGGAATACGATTAAAGAAGCACAAGGCACAGTGTATTCTGAATTAGAAAAAGTGCAGTGTGATGGGATTTTTTATCGGAAGGATATTGGGCATAGAGCTTTGTAGACAAAAACTGCAATTAAAATCCCCATTCGGAGTGACCGAGTGGGGATTTTGCAGATGTGGTCCTTATCGTTTCTGCTGTCCGTCATGGACATACATGGCTACTCCATATATGCCTATGGCGAAGCCAAGCAGTGTTAGGGAGTATGCTGCAAATCCCAGCCACAATGGCTGGGGAATAAGCCCTAATACAGCTGCCATAATAATGAGCCAACCAGCGAGGAGCATTCCTCCTCCGATGATGATTTTTCGAATGCTTCTTTTCATCGCTGCTTCTCATCGTAGAGCCAGCATGCAACATTCTGCTCCCCATTTACCTGGATTTCAGGTGGTTCACTCACATTACAAAGGCCTTTGATCATTTGGGAACACCGAGGATGGAATCGACAGCCTGAGGGTGGGTTCAAAAGACTCGGTGGCTCGCCTGCAGGCACCTGCTTAAATGTTTTTAGATTCTCTGCATCTGGATCAGATGTGGCTTCAAAAAGGGCCTTAGTATACGGATGGAGAGGATTATTGAGAAGTGCTTCAGTGCTTGCCTTCTCAACAATCTTAGCACCATACATAGCGAAAATCCGTTCTGAAAAGTATCGAACAGTGGATAAGTCATGGGTGATGTAAATAATAGCTAGATTATGGGTTTCCTGCAGTTTCTGCAGCAGTTGTAGGATTTCTACACGAACTGATGCATCCAGCATGGATACGGGCTCATCAGCAATTAGGAGGCTGGGTTCTAAAATCATGGCCCGGGCGATGACTAATCGCTGCTGCTGCCCACCACTGAGCATATGAGGAAACTTTGGCAAAAAATCTTCAATGGGTGACAGCTTAACCTCTTCCAATACCCTCTTAATCCGCTGTTGACGTTCTGCTCGGTCAGTAATACCGTTGATTTTCATTGGTTCTTCTAAAATACGGCTTACATTCATAAAAGGCGGCAGTGCTCCGTAAGGGTCCTGCTGAATGTAGCCAACTTTCGCGCGATATTGTTTCAGCTCACCTTTGGAAAGATCGCTGAGGTTGCTGTCTTGGAAATAGAGCTCTCCCTTTGTTGGACGGTGCAATCCTAGAATGGTCTTGGCTAAAGTACTTTTTCCACAGCCGCTTTCACCAACAATTGAGACAGTTTCACCTTTGTACAGCTCAAAACTAACGCCATCTAAAGCCCGGACATCACCTGCTTTAAAGAACCCCATTCGTCGAATTTCAAACCAGGTATGCAGATCAACAACTCTAAGAATAGGTTCCACTTGTTCAACCACTTCTTCCTGCAGTTGTAGGGCTGAGTTAGGCATGTTTTGCACCCCCCATTTCATTGTACAACCAGCATTGGACACGATCGCCGTGTTCCAATTCTACCAGGGCAGGCTGTTCAGAACATTTTGCAAATCGATGTTCACAGCGCTCAGCAAATCTGCATCCTTCCGGTGGATTAACCAGTGATGGTGGCTGACCTGGGATAAACTGCAGGTCTTTGTCTTCTCGCAGTGTGGGAACACTAGCCATAAGTTTACGAGAGTAGGGATGATGGGCATTTGTATAGAAGTAATTGGCATCACAGTGTTCAACCAGTTCGCCAGCGTACATCACAGCAATCTCGTCTGCCAATTCGCTGGCAGTTCCAATATCGTGTGTAATAAGGATGAAAGTTGTTCCTAAATCATGCTTTATCTTTTTTAGGACATTCATGAGATTCGCCTGTGTCAGTAGATCTAGTGCAGAAGACGGTTCATCTAAGATAACCAATTTAGGATTTGTTACTAATGACATAGCAATGGTTGCTCTCTGACGCATTCCTCCACTTAATTCAAATGGGTAGCGCCGCAGGAAGTCTAAGGGCATTCCTACGATTTTAAACATCTCTGTAGCTTGTGCCACCGCTTTTTTCTTAGTCATCTCTCGGTTGTGCAGCAGCAGTGGTTCTGTAATTTGATCTTCGATTCGAATTACGGGATTGAGAGAATTCATGGCCGCTTGGGGAACCATGGCCATTTTCCCCCATCGTATCTCCCTTCGGAATTGTTCATCACTGAACTTCATTATATCTACACCATCTAAGATGACTTCCCCTGTATAAGTCTGAATATTGCGGGGAAGTAGACGCAAAATCGCTTTAGCTAATGATGTCTTACCGCAGCCTGACTCACCAACTACGGCTAAGGTGCGGCCAGCAGGGAGTTGAAAGCTTACATCATCAACGGCCTGTACTGGTCCTTTCTTAGTTTTGAAGTGAAGCCTTAGGTTACGAACCTCCAGAAGTATGTCGTTGCTCACACTATAACCCCCTCAGCCGTGGATTGAAGATCCGATCAAGTGCAAATCCCAGCATGGCAAAGCCTAGACCCGTTAATATTAATAATACCGCAGGCTCTAATACCCAATAGTAATGACCAGTAAACAAGGCACCGTTTGTGTATGCGTCATTCAGCAGTTTGCCCCATGTTGGCAGTACAGGGTCTCCAAGGCCCAGTACTGCTAATGTAGCCTCGAGAAACACATATGTGGGGATCAGTGTGACAAACTGCGGTATTAATACTGGAATTACCTTGGGAATCATATATTGAAAAATGATGCGTGTGTTGCTGGCACCATACGCTCTAGCCGCGTCAATGTATCCCGACTCCTTTACCTGCAAGAACATGGAGCGATATGACATAATACTGGAACCGAATATGCCCAGTAAGATGGTGACTCCCAACATGGCCCAAATACTGCGGGAGTAGAACATGCCCACCATGATTAAAATAGGCAGGAGAGGCAAGATCATAACGACTTCGTTAATCCGCCTTATTATTCCATCCACCCATCCTCGATACCAAATGGCAGCAGCTGCTAGCATCATGGTGATAAGGGAAGAGCCGACTGCAGCCAACAGTCCAAAAGCTAAGGCCACAGGAGCCCCCCACATAAGGGCTACCATAATGTCACGTCGGCGGTGATCGGTGCCTGCCATGCCGTGGAGCTGGCCATAAACCACAAGCGTTGCGTCTAGATTGGATCCGTCTTCAAAGAGCAACCCCTCAACAACCAGCTGATAGGTTCCTTTTTGAACAAGGTTACGATTTTTTGGATCGGTAAAGAATCCTTGTTCAGGAGGAATTCCACCTACTTTATTCGCCACATTCTTATCTTGGGAAATCCGATATGTTTCTGATTGACGTAGGGTCAAATCGGTAAGGCTGATTTCTCTACCGTCAGGTGCAACCCATTTCATAGAAACATATGGACGGCTCCGTTCGAACTGGGAGGTGAAGAATAGACTAATCTCCGTTGGAAAACGGTCATATGTATAATCAAACTCAAACACAATGTCTGCAGCACTCAGTCCATCACCTAAAGGGGTAATGGTTTTCATTTCTGTGTTTTCTGTGCTTCGAAGTATTATAGTTTCAGGTCGTTTCTCCTTATAGAAGTAGTTAAACCACGTGGGACGGGCATTTCGGGGAGTTTCAAGCCAAATATTGCCTTCGCCCTTCCACAGTCGTATCGCTTCGCTGTAAGGAATGGTGACAAGGGTATAAACTGCGAAAATCACAAGGAGCAGAATAACACACAGTCCAGCAATGGCTGAAGGATACTGTTTAAGTTCGTTAAACGTTTTGGTAATTCGATTCATGCCCGATCCCCTCCTACGCCTAATTTGACTCGCGGATCAACCAGAGCGTAAATAATGTCTAACAGGAATACTGTTAAAGCTAACAAATATGCATAGATTAC
>JAAYRO010000137.1 GCA_012518735.1 Bacillota bacterium | reverse complement strand
TCTTATGTTCAAGAGCCATAGCCGAGACCTCCGTATTGTTATTAGTTTGGTTACCAATATCATACTAGGTTTCTGGCTGTGGTTCTATTTATTTCTTGCTGTTGCATTTCATTCTACAATGAACCCATAATGAAAAAGCAAAAAATCGTCTTGACATACGCTATACCAATTGGTAAAATATAAGTTTTATTGACAAGTCATTTTCCCCGTGATAAAATTAGTAAGACAGAATTGCGTGAGGAAGGTGACAGTATTGGCTGAAAGAGTAAATATACTCGAGCTGATTAAGCTAGATCTTGAATCCTATGTTGGGAAACGAGTCAAGTTGAAGGCCAATCGAGGGCGCAGAAAGGTCATTGAGGCCGAAGGCGTTATCGAAAACACTTATCCGAAAATTTTTGTCGTAAAACTGGATAAATCACATTCCGTAAGACGGATGTCTTACACTTATGCAGATGTCTTGACTAAAACTGTTGAGCTGACAGTCGATGACAATATTATCGGGGATGTTGAAGTGGCTAATTTGTAAAAGGTTTTTGGAAGAAGCACCGGGAGACGGTGCTTTTTTTCTGCCCAAAGTCATAATGATGTGATGGAGGGAAGGGACGTGACTTCTGTGGGACTTCTTAAGAGACGGAAACTAGGAACCCGGGTACTGCGATTTGGCTGCAAAGGAACGGATGTAACGGCTCTTCAAGAACTGCTCCAAGCTAGGGGATACCACATAGGAGTTGAAGAGAAAAGCTTAGGATACTTGACGCAGGATGCTCTACGCCAGTTTCAGCGTGATCATAATTTGGTAGTAGACGGTGTAGCTGGACCTAAGGTATATGCCTTATTACTTGAGGAAGAGCTGCCTATCAATCGTCGCGTTCATATCGTCCAACCAAAAGAAAGCATTGAGCAGATTGCTCGTTTCTATGGCGTAGGTGTGCAGGCGTTTACTGAGTCGAACCGCATTAAGAATCTTTATCCTGGGCAGCGCCTAGTATTCTTTGATCGAGAAGTGTGGGGAGTTGCTTCAGAAGGGAAATGGAATGCCCCAGATTTAACAGGAGTCTTCTATGACAGCTCACAACAGCCTCCTTCTGAACCTGTACGTGTTCCTGTGTTTGAATTGTCTTTAACAAATGAAGAAGAGCTGGTGTATATTCACAAACTCCTTCGTTCAAGAAAAAAGCGAAGGGAAACGGTTAAGACAATTATAGAGAGGACCGAACTCGGTCTGGGAGTGTATATACCCTGGCAGCAGATTTCTAGAGTTGATGGATCCCGTTATCTCAAATTCTTAAGGATGATCAGGACCAAATTACCCAGCAATAAGAAGCTGTTTGTGGAATTGGCTCCTACTATTCCTCGCTGGAACGTACTTGGAGGAGTGGATTATAGTGCCCTTAACTCAATCGCTGACCGTTTAGTAATTTCCCTGCCGATCTTACAACAGTCTGAGGAAGTGCTCTGTAAGGACACCCTTGAAAAAATCCTCTGGCCCATACTCCCCGAAATTAATTCATGGAAAGTGCTTATACGGATTCCCGTTTTTGCAGTAGAATGGAAAGTATCGTCTCCAGAAGAACCGTATGGCAAATTTTCTTATTCAGAAGCCTTAACCAAGGCATTTCGCTATGGGGCTCGTTTGGAGCGAGATGAAAGAGATTGTTTATTCTACCGTTACAATGTTCAAGGTGTTCAACACCATCTGCGTGTCCCCCGTCGTAACCCCATAAATAGGATTCTAGCTATAATTAATCGCCATAACTTAGCTGGAGTCATAGTAGATCAACTTGGGATGGAAGACCCTCGCCTGTGGGAAATAATGCGTTCTCACTTTCGAACAGCAAGGTTCAATAATTTTTAGCTCCCAGTATACATGTTTCTTGTAGAGTCTACATAAGTATTACAGAGAGTAGAGTAAACATTTACGGAGGTAAACATTTACGAAGGTAAACATTTACGGTCTGAAGAGGGGGAGAGAGATGAGCCTACGAGTAAGAGAGGACTGCCTGATCGCGGAAAACCAATTAGGAGAAAACACGCTCCAGGCGGTTTTTCAAGGAGTCGTTGAATTACCAAGTCTGGCGGCTCCTATTGCCCGAGTCGTTTGGGTAAAAGGATATCCCATGATTAATAGCTTAGGAGTGGAGCAGGATCGGGTCCACATTCAAGGAGTCATTGATATTCAAATGGTGTATGCACCGGAAACCTTAGAAGAAGAAACAGCCCTACTTGAACAGGTGGATTGGCCTGGTGCCCTCCCCTTTGATCACTATGTAGAAGTTATTGGTGCAGAACCAGGAATGGTGCCCGATGTTGATTTTAAGATCCTGAGCTGCGAATGGGAAGTCCGTGCTGACCAGCGCCTAATCGATTTAGACGTAATCACTTCTGCTTTGGCTCGAGTAAGTCAGACATACGAGTACAATGTCTTAACAAGTGCTAATATAACTCCGCCTAAGAAACTGATAACAGATGACTTAGGTCTAAACACGAGGGTTCCCGTTGGGGAACTGCCATTTCGCAAAGAAATATCGGGCATTCTAGAACTGCCGCCTGACGCTGAAAAGATTGAGACGATCCTGGACTTGTCCTGTAAACCCGTTATTCCTGGCTTCAATTTGAGTCAAGGTAAAGTATCTCTACAGGGTATGACCACTGTGGATTTAATTTATCAAGCGTCGGATACTAGTGTTCATTGTCTCACTTTTGAAGGAGTCCTACCCTTTGAGTATGAGCATGCCCATCCCAGACTTACGACTGATACTCTATTTAAAGAAAAAATTGTTCCTATTTGGGAAGGGTATGTGGTTAATGATGGGAACGCGTTACGCATTGAACTACAGCTATCAGGCACTCTGCAGGCCTATAAGCAGCAGTCCACACGAGTATTGATCGATCTGGCCAGTCCTGCTGGCGATCTAGTTCAGAGCCGCAAAGATACTGTATATGTTGATAACTTTGTGAATGAAAAGACACAGCAGAGTGCAGCCCAAGGTGTTGTAGAAATCGGAGAACGATTACCCCCTATTCGAGAGCTGTTACGAGTAATTGTGCTGCCCCAAATGACAGACTACAGGATAGATGAAGATAAGATTTTACTTGAGGGCGTTATTGACATAGAGATGATTTACCTAGCTCATACAGAAGAAGAAACAAAGCCTCTTTTTAGAGGCGTGTTCCCCAATGCCATACCATTCCAACAGACGATTATTATGGCAGGTGTGGAGCCTGGAATGAAAATTCACGTCTCGTTAGAACCAAGGGATGTGAAACCGGATTTGATCAATCGGGAAACAGTCGAAGTAATGGTTGCCTTACGTTCTCATGTCTGTGTTAATGCATATCTACAGGTAGAAGTGGTTGTGGAAGCGGTAGAGATTGAGCCGGAAGATCTTGAACCACCTTCCATTAGGTATGTTTTCATCCAGGAAGGAGACACAGTTTGGAAATTGGCTCGGAAGTATCATTCCAGTGAAGAAGCTATTTTCCAAGGGAATCCAACCCTGCAGGATTCTCCATCGCTGTTAAAACCAGGTGATAAAATACGTATACCAAGAAAATAGTAATTACCCTGATGGACCCTTGTGGTCCATCATTTTTGATTATGGGTATACTAAGTGCTAACATACAGCAAAGGAGACTTACAATGTCCATAGTTTCTTTGGCGCTCGCAGCCCTATCTGGAGTATTCATGGCTATCCAAGGATCCCTAAACACAGCTCTCAGCAAGATAATCGGTCTATTAGAAGCCACATTCTTAGTACACATTATTGGTGCTCTTGTAGGTCTTGTCCTCCTCGTATTTGGTCTAGGACAAGGGAATTGGGATCAAATGAATCGAGCACCATGGTACAGTTATCTTGGGGGCATTCTTGGATTAGGCATAGTCTATCTTGTTGCCACAGCTATTGCCAAAGTAGGAGCAGCTCCTGCAACAACTGCCATTATTTTGGGCCAAGTAAGCACGGCTGCTTTAGTCGATCACTTTGGGTGGTTTGGTCTACAACCGATAGGTTTCAATATTTGGAAAGGCGTAGGAATTGTACTAATGGCAGTGGGCGCATGGCTCCTTTTGTATCGTAATTGTTAGGAGGAGTTTCTTTATGAATGCTGAATTATGCTTATGATGGGGTGAGTGGTTTGGAGCAAATCCAGCTAGCGGCATATGGAAAGGTGAATATGACCCTAGATATTGTAGGGAAACGAACGGATGGTTACCATCTACTCCAGAGTGTAATGCAGTCAATTTCTACAGCAGATCAGGTTACGTTAACCAAAGTACCTGACCAAATTAGGGTAACTGTTGATCTGCCTAACATTCCTGCGAATGAGGATAATACTGCATGGCAGGCAGCCGATGCTTTTTTTCAAGCGGTTGGAATTACAGGCGGTGTTGAAGTTCACATTGCTAAGAAAATTCCTGCTGCTGCTGGATTAGGCGGCGGGACTGCAGATGGGGCAGCAGTCTTATATGGACTTAATAAGCTGTATGGGACCAATCTTTCCCTTAAAGAACTTCAGCAGATTGGTTCAACAATAGGTGCTGATGTACCCTTTTGTTTATTAGGAGGTACTGCATTAGTCGAGGGAATTGGGGAGAAAACAACGGTTTTACCAGCTCTTCCTGACGTTTATTTTGTTTTGATTAGACCAGACCATAAAGTCTCTACTGCTTCTGTCTACAAACGGCTGTCAGAAAAATCCTATGGTACAGCATATACAGCCAAGTTTGTCTCACATTTAACAGGCAATCGTTCCACTGCCCAGTTAGGGGCAGCTCTTGGTAATGCCTTGGAAACTGTTACCGCTTCCCTAATTCCGGAAATCGAGGAATGGAAAGAACGATTGCTGAAATCGAATGCCTTAGGTGCCGCAATGTCTGGGAGTGGACCAACAGTGTTTGGATTGTTTGAACGATACGATGAGGCTTATGCCTTTGTTCAACATTGGAAAGAAGAGTCTTTAGTGATGTTAGCTCATCCTGTTGGATATGGGGTGAAACAGCTGAATGGGGGAGACCTGTAATGAAGGTCGATGCAATTGTGTTAGCGGGAGC
>JAAYRO010000136.1 GCA_012518735.1 Bacillota bacterium | reverse complement strand
TTGAGGTATGAAAGGTACTGCACTGCTTTGAATTATGGCTGATAATCTGTTGTCCAACATTTCATGAAGATGACCCAAAAAGCCAAAGCCCGTCACATCAGTGCAGGCATGAACAGGGAACTCTCGAATGATCTCTGCCGCATATTTATTAAGAGTGGTCATGGAAGTAATGGCTTGATCCAGAGCTTCTGGCGATGCTTCGCCCACTCGCTCTGCTGTAGTAACTATCCCTACTCCTAAGGGCTTTGTAAGAAGAAGAACATCGCCTACTTGGCAGCCGATGTTTCTGTAAATTTTGTCTGGATGAATAATCCCTGTAACAGATAGTCCATACTTTACATCCGCGTCAGCGATGGAATGACCACCGGCTAATACTCCGCCAGCTTCTACCACCTTTTTGTGCCCACCTAAGAGCATTTTCCCGAGAATGTTTAGATCCATCTTTTCTGGAAAGCAGACGATATTCAATGCTGTCTTGACCTCTCCGCCCATTGCGTAAACGTCGCTGAGAGCATTAGCCGCAGCTATTTGACCAAATATATACGGATCGTCCACCATGGGAGGAAAGAAATCTAACGTTTGCACAATAGCTAAATCATCGGTGAGTTTATACACTGCTGCATCATCTGAATGGTCAAAGCCTACTAGAAAATTCGGATCACTAATCTTAGGCAGTTTAGTTAAGACCGCTTCTAAGACAGCTGGCCCCAATTTAGCAGTACAGCCCCCTCCTGTACAAAAAACGATTTCCTGATCCATACCATCACCCCGATTAAATTTCTAACTCTACAATCTTCTCATAATGAAGCTCATGCTGATTGATCCCATCCAAGACTGACGCTTTGGCGTCCAGTGGACTGCACCAAGCTAGACCACATCCGGCAGTAATCTGACGTGGTACAGGAATCAAACGACCGCTGAGACCTTGTTCTTTAAAGATCTTGTCAAGTGCCATTGCGTGAGTAGTGCTCTGAAACGTAACAATCACTTTCCACTCTTTCTTTCTCACTACTTACCACCACCAAAACGAGCTGCTATTTCCCTCACAGCCTGAATGCCATATGTGATCTCTTCCATTGTATTGAAATGGGAAAAACTAAAGCGGACAAGGCCCCTACCTTGAGTACCTAGGGCTTGATGCATCAAAGGAGCACAGTGTCCACCAGCTCGAGTATGGATCATATACTCGTTTGCTAACAAATCACTGACTATGGCTGAATCATAATCCTTAATATTTAAGGAAACAATCCCGCATCTATTTGGAGTTGAGAAGTCACCATAGATCTCCACACCAGGTATATTACGAACACCACGGTAAAACTCCCAAGCTAGATCCTGCTCTTTTCGTCGAATGGTATCCGTTCCCATTCGATGAATGTACTTTAGGCCAGCAAGTAGTCCTGCAATCCCATGAATGTTTAGTGTACCCCCTTCTAGTGCTTCTGGCATTACAGCAGGATGGTTTTTGTTAAAGGTGTCTATCCCACTTCCACCTGTTATTAGCGGGGTTAGGGATAGTCCTTCCTTTACATAGAGACCACCAGTACCTTGAGGACCTAATAGGCCTTTATGCCCACTAAAACAGAGAACATCAATCTTCTGTTTTTCAACATGAATGGGAAATACGCCGGCAGTCTGGGCCGCATCGAGGATAAAAAGCAGGCTGTGTTTCTGGCAGATTTGACCGATGGATTCTATATCTAATACGTTTCCAGTTACATTAGAACCATGAGTACATATAATAGCTCTCGTGTGATTCTGAATACTGCGTTCTACATCAGATAGGCTGATCACTCCAGACGAGTCACTATCTACGATCGTCAGCTCCACACCTTTATTCTCCAGTTCGAATAAGGGCCGCAGGACGCTGTTATGCTCTAATTGTGTAGTAATTACATGATCCCCCGACTTTATTAAACCCTTTATGGCAGCATTTAAACTTTCGGTAGCATTCGATGTAAAGGCAATTCGGGTGCAGTCTTCTACTCCAAACAGCTGGGCAAGTGCTTCCCTCGTCTCATAGGCTGTGCGGGCCGCCTCTAGTGCAGGACCATGAGCACCTCGACCGCTGTTACCTAAGGTGTTAATGGCATTGTAAACTGCTTGGGCCACACTTGCTGGTTTGTGAAGGCTCGTTGCTGCATTGTCGAAATAGATCATGATGGTCCTCCACTTCTATTATTACATGTATTACACAAATTCTCCATAACATTACTGTATTCCTGTTTAAAGGTTAAGAACCAAGAAAAGCCGAAACACTGACGTGTCTCGGCGAATCCCTACCAAACTAATAGTGCCCCATCTACCCTAGTTTCCGTTCCGCCAACTAAGACTCCATCATCGCCCCTCAGAATAATTTGCCCTCGCCCATAACCGACGTTATCCTCAGTTACAATTACTTCATGACCCAAACCTGCCAAACCATCTACAATTTCTCTGGGCAGTGTGTTTTCAAGTTCTACCCTCTTGCCTCGTTTCCACTGCCATCGAGGAGCATCCAGGGCTGCCTGGGGATTATGACCAAAATCTACTAGATTCATGACAACCTGCACATGTCCTTGAGGCTGCATAAAACCTCCCATAACTCCGAACGGTCCCACAGGCTGATTTCCCCGAGTAAGAAATCCCGGGATGATAGTATGATAAGGCTTTTTTCCAGGCTCTAAAGCATTATGGTGATGGGAATTGAAGGAGAAATTATGTCCTCTGTTATGCAGCGCTATACCTGTTCCAGGTACTACAAGGCCCGAGCCAAAGCCCATATAATTGCTCTGAATAAAAGACACCATATTTCCATCCCCATCAGCTGTTCCTAAGTATACTGTACCGCCCACTTGTTCCTTTGTTGGAAGGGGCGTAAGAGCAGTCGTTCCTATACGCTTTCTTCTCTCATCACTCCAGGCATCAGACAGCAGATCTTCAACACTAACCTTCATTTTCCGAATGTCTGTAACATATTGCTGCTGCGCATCTTCAAAGGCAAGCTTAACGGCTTCAATTTGCTTATGATACGTATCTAATGAATCCTTTTCTTCAAAGTCAAAACCTTTCAGGATATTAAGGGCCATCAAGGCTACGATACCCTGTCCGTTAGGGGGTATCTCCCAAACTTCATAGTCACGGTATTTCACCGATATAGGTTCTACCCACTCCACCTCATAGTTTTCCAGATCCTCTCTGCGAAGATAACCACCATACTGACGAGAAAAAGCATCTATTCTATCTGCGATTTCCCCTCGATAAAAAGATTTTCCCTCAGTTTCGGCAATTAGTCTAAGAGTCTTGGCATGGTCAGGTAAGGTAATTACTTCACCTATCTTTGGTGCTCGTCCTTTCGGCCCAAAGGTTCGAAACCAATGCTCGTATTCTTCACCTTTCAGAGACTTTCTATAGAGATTAAACGCCCTTTCCCAACTCTTCCCCAGCATTACCGAAACTGGAAATCCCTCTTCTGCGTAACGAATGGCAGGAGCTAGGACCTCCTCTAACGACAGCCTGCCAAATCGTTTGGACAGAGCAACCCAGCCTGCTGGTGCCCCAGGGACGGTGACTGGGACAAACCCGTATTTAGGTATTTCTTCATATCCCTGATTCCTCAGCTTATTAATGGATATGCCTCGAGGAGCAGGTCCACTAGCATTCAGTCCATACAGCTTACCTCCAACTGCGGCGATGGCGAATGCATCTCCCCCGATTCCATTAGAAGTAGGTTCACAGACAGTGAGGCAGGCTGCCACAGCCAATGCTGCGTCAATAGCATTGCCTCCTTTTCTTAGAATTTCCATGCCTGCCGCTGCAGCTAAAGGTTGAGACGCCGCTACCATACCTTTTCTGCCGTAAACAGGATATCTTATAGAGCTGTAAGGACAATTCAGTGCATCGAAGTTCATATTATCTAATCCCCCTCAATTCACTTATTCAATATCTATACTGCTTTAGAAAACCTCATGTCCCTGGTCTCTGGGTTCGCTCTTAAGAAACGGATATGCCAAATACTCAACACTAAACCCTTCAGTATGCTGGATATGCTGATTGCCCACCAAATTCCTTCTAGCCCCAAAGAAGTTGAGGAAAGGAATAAGGCGCCGGGAATCCTCAGTGCGTTGAATAAGATCCCCACAAAGGATGGGGGAAAGGTCTTACCATGACCTATGAAGGCCCCTGCAGTTACTATTTCAACACACATCCACAGCTGGGATAATCCTAGAATCCGCAGATAAACCACACCATGTCTGATAGATTCTTCTTCCGGAATAAAAATGGAGAAAATCGGTCTGGCTCCGAAAATCAGAAGCAAGGTCGCAAATATTCCTATTACCGATACAATCCCAAGCCCAACAAAATACCCTTTATACACTCTATCCCACTTTTTAGCACCATAGTTTTGCCCAATAAAAGCACTCATGGCTGACTGAAATCCCCCTGCGGTCATCCAAGATATTGACTCTATCTGGGATCCAACCTTCTGTACCGCAATAGGTACTGGACCCCACGTAGCAATAATCCTGGCAATGACCATGGCAATAATGGTAAACAATGCACTTTGAAGGGCTACAGGAAAGCCAAGTCTGACAATTCCTCTAAGATGATCACTATCCGGCTTCCTAAGCAATTGAAGTCCTGAGAAGAGTTCTGGTCGTTTTCTCGCTTCTAGAAAAAACACAAAGGTCACTGTAAGCTGTGCTATTACAGTCGCTATAGCCGCCCCTGCTGTCTCAAGTCTTGGAAAAGGTCCCAGCCCTAGAATGAGCAGGGGATCTAGAATCATGTTCATAACAAGTCCAATGGCGTTAATCCTAAAGGGCGTCTTGCTGTCTCCGAAGCCATTAAAGATGGCCGTGAATACGGGATTTATGGTATAAGCGACCATACCAAAAGACGTAATCACTAAATATGCAGCAGCATCCCTTTCTATTTTGGGTTCTCCAAGCTTGAAAAAGCCTATTAAAGGCTTCCTGAATACTATCAAGAAAACTGCATACAAGATGGAAAGGGAGATTATCATCTGGATACTGTGCCTAATGTACTGTTTTGCACCGTCCAGATCGTCCCTTCCAACAGACTGAGCAACTCCAACCTCTGCACCAATCTTCGGAATTAGTATTATGGCTAAAGCCAACCAAGTAAAAAAGCCTGCTGTACCCACTGCTGCAACAGCTTTGGCTCCCACTCTTCCCATCCAGATCATGTCAGTAAGATTATATGCCATCTGCATGAACGAAGTCCCAATGATGGGCATTGCCAGCTTAATAAGTGACTTAGAGATACTTCCCTCCATTAAGTTAACTGATTTTGTCATCTTGTTCCCCTGTCTTTTCCGTAGATTTCATTTTCATTTCCTCTATAATACCATATTTCTAAAAAAGGCCACTAGGGAGACTGCGGCCGCCTCGTATTTGATTTTGGGAAAATAGGAAGAGAGATTACTCTTCAAAAGTTCCTTTTACTTTTACTTCGCCCGACTGCATCAATAGGCGCCCGCGAGCAATCACTGTATCAATTTTTAGGCCCTTGTCTAGCAGTAAGATATCAGCATCGTAACCAGGGTGCAGCCTCCCCTTCGTTTCATTTAATTCTAATGCATGGGCTACATTAGTAGTAACCAAACTGATTGCGTCTGTAACGCTCATCTGCTGCTCCTGGATGAGAAAACGAATTACATTATGAAGAGAGTCCATAGAAGCAGCTGTAATTCCTATCATCTCGTTATTCTCATTCCATCGTGGAGAACTGCCGTTTGAATCTGTACTTATAGTAATACGGTCAAGGGGAGCACCAGCTTTTAGAGCATCGATAATGCTGGCTGCAGAGCGCCTTGAATCTGAACTTGCAGTAAAGTCTATGTAGCCGCCCATTTTGGCGAACTTAACTGCCTGTTCTTGGACTTTTTGAACATGAGTCGGTCGGAAATGCTTAATTGGTAGCTCCGTCTCCGATATTATGTCAAATATCATGTCTAGCTGTTCCTTACCCCTGCCTAGATGAAAGACTACTAACCCTGGTTTTCCACTGATTAATGCAGCCATACGTACATCACTAACCAGCCTGACTAATTCCTGTTTTGTCAAATGAGAACTGCGGTGATCAGAAACTGCTATCTTTACACCTAGAATCTCCTGAATAAAGGCTATATCTTTTTTTACATCACCAGTGAGGGTTAAGGTAGGGTATCCATATGACCCAGTGAGGCAATAGGCAGTAATCCCCTCCTCATTAAGTGCCTTTGTCTTCGCAAGAAGATTCTCTATACTTCGTGTAATGCCGTCTGTTCCCAGCAATCCCACTAACGTAGTTACACCAGCACGTACACAGTCACTCAACTGAAGTTCAGGAACGCGGGTTGCAAATCCCCCTTCGCCCCCTCCCCCGGTGACGTGGACATGTTGATCCATATATCC
>JAAYRO010000135.1 GCA_012518735.1 Bacillota bacterium | reverse complement strand
GACGTGGACCAAAGTTAGTGCAGTAGGAATAATAATACTTGCCGTTGTACTTGTGAATACCTGAGCTTTCAAACATATATGGAGCATCAATCGGCACTGCCTCGCCAACAGTGCTAATCATGTCATCACCTAATTGGATGACTCTGGCAGTACACGGATTGGCAACTTGTTCTTGAGTGCAATTATTCCCACCAGGTATTCCTCCACCAAAGTATAAATAAGCTTTTCCGTCATCATCGACTAACACGGCTGGGTCAAAAAGCCATACCACACCAGAAACTCCAGGGGTATCGTGGGTTACCAAAGCACGTCCTAGTGGATCCGTCCATGGTCCAAGATGAATCACTGAAATGGACAGCATTAACTATAAGCGGTTCCGGTATTGTCAAGGATGCTGAGATAGAATCGTATTCCCCTGGCGGTAAGGGATCCAGCCTGAGCGATTGCAAACTTCTCACCTGGTGTACCCTTCACATTAAGAGAGTCTGTTAAACCTGCCTTTAAGATCGATGAAGGTTTTGCCGCGCCTGTCATTTGATTAGCTATCCTAAAATAATTAAAATCTACATAACCACCGGCATATGCCGTCGGGTCCATGCATACTGTGTCAGCACCGCCCTACGCAACCAAGTGATTGTCTTTTAGGAGCTCAGTTAGTTATGGAAACACCAGGCATCGAAATCAAAACCTTCCCCGGCAAAAACAAAGAACAAATCATGAACCCCTGTCACTTCATTATCCAAATCCACGGTCACTTCAACAAATTGATTCAAATTCCCCGTATTTGGAACTTCTAAATATCCTAAAGCTGTATTTTCAGGCCTACCAGTAGTAATCTTAATAACATTTCCGCTATGAACAGAAGATACTTTAGCTGTGAATTGTCTTGGACCAGCTTGACCGAAATCAACTCCCGACAGACCAATAAAGCTCCCTGTGCTCATATCTGTTACTACCATGTTCACCTCGCCAAAATTGACGCTTTCTTCAGTAGTCGATTTAACTGCAATATTGCCTGCCCAAGCCATGGTTTCTGCTTCGTTAGTCTGATAAGGATCTAAGAATTTCAGCTGCTCAACACCATTTCTTGTAGCAATCACCGGCTTAATGACACCATCTTCAGTAATAGTAACTTCATCTACATGGGTACTACGGTAACCACCGCTAATTCCCATGGCATCCTGCAGTACTTGGGTATGATAGAAGATATACCACTTACCATTGAACTCAACTAGGCTGTGATGATTATTGCCGTAACTACCAAAAAACTGACCAGGATTTTTCAATATTGAGCCTTGATATTCCCATGGTCCCATTGGATTTGTGCTGGTCATATAAACAATCTCTGCGACATCGGTCAAGATTTTACCAGTTGCATTAGCCCGACTTGACCAATTAGTACAATACGAATAATAAAACGTATCTCCGATTTTGTGAACAAAAGCAGCTTCAAAAAACCATGGTGCTTCAACAGCCTGAGGCGTCCCTCCTAGACTGACCATATCTTCACCTAGCTCAACAACCCTAGCGGTATTAGGCATTTCCGCCATGCCTTCGGGCACCCCACCGCCAAAATAAAGATAACCTTTTCCATCATTATCAATTACAACCGCGGGGTCAAAGAGCCACATCACATTAGCATTAGGAGTTTGTCTGGACACCAGAGGTTTGCCGATTGGATCAACAAACGGACCTACAGGGCTGTCGCTGGTCAAAACACCGATTCCACTTGCGTTATTAGCAAAGTAAAGAAAGAAGCGATCTTTACCTTCAATATTCTTATAAGTCGCTGCCGGTGCCCAGGAATTGCTGGCCCAGGTGGCAATACCGCTAAACCTGGGTCCGATCTCAATCCAACCGTGATCCGTCCAGTTAACCAAATCAACAGATGAAATACAGTTAATGGAACGAATCAACCCATAGTCATTCTCGATAACGTTACCGGCGCCGTCCCGAAGAATTGCATCATTGGTAGAATAAACATATACCCTATCTTCGTAAACTAAGGCATATGGATCTGCGCCAAATCTATGTGGCAACAGTGGATTGTGATAACCGACTTGTTTGTATGCCCTTGCTAGTTTGATATCTTCAAACAGAGCTGCCGGTTCGGAAACATCGGTAACCGTCGTTTGAAATTCCTCACCGTGCACTTGATCTGCAAATAACCCGCTAACCATAAACACCACCAACATCACGACTAAAGTATGACTGATACGCAAGTATTTCATTATACCCCTCCTGTCAATGACTCAAACTGGCACCTCAATACTCTTTTAGAGACAAAACACTTTCAAATCGTTCGGCATTTTCCCATAATCTGTTCGTTGGTTCCCTTACATCCGTACGCCGATGTTTGACTTCTTAGCCAACTGAAAATTCTGCCCCGTTTACTGGGTTGGTATCTTATCGTTCCTTTGCTTCTCTAGTGTTGCATTTTCTTGCCCATTATAGGCATGCTCCTATTCGATTTTTATTATTTGGTAGTGCTTGATACTAAGTTGTATCAAGCTACTCTATCTCTAAACCGTAGACTTCTAATTCATAGATAACGGCTTCCTTATCAAAATCAAAGGAAGACGGTTTTGTAATCAACAAACGTACATAGCGAGCCCTAGTGGGAGTAATGGTTCTATCGGTTATGCTTAAAATGTTGTTCTCTACAACATCTACATCCTCCCACGTAATCTGGTCTTTGCTTACCTGCAGCCGAAAATCAGCAGTATTCACCGGGCCATCTATAAGGTCAGGGCTAAAACCACCGCCACCACGGTGATGAACGACCCACCGAGTAAGTATATAAGGTTCCCCCAAATCTACGCTTAACCAATATGGTGGTTTATCACTTGGACTCCAACTTGTAAACAACTCCCCATCAACTGCCCGAGCAGCTCTATCCGGACGATGACTAGCCTGTACCGACGTGTTAAGCGCTATGTTTTCCGAAGTATTTTCTCTAATTACAATTCTTTCGCCTATTCCAGATTTCGGGAACTCAAATTTATTATCATCACCGATATATATTTGCAAACTATTATCCACATTATTAGATGTCGAAAATACCTCCAATATATATCCCTTTGCCAACCATATCTGCTTAATCGCACCCATGTCCAAAGCGGATCTCTCCAATTCGGCGAAGGTATACTCACCAGGAAGCAGACTCAACATCACATAATCATCAGCCCCTACAAACTTGAGTGCTCCATCATATAGTGCTTTAGTAACATACCAAGGTTTATTTGGCTGTGCCACTTGATAAAAGGCAGGTTTAGGTTTTAGATTACCGTCAAACAGTCGATTTGTCTGGGTGTCATTATCATACAAAATGTAATTATCCATCAGACCAAACACTGTTACACTGGTTATATTGGCAATTCGGTCATCCACTTCAGTTAGTATCCTAAATACATCACCATATCTTGCTGCCTGTTTTTCAAACAAGATATCACTAGAACCACCTGCATCTATTGATAGCTCAGTAATATGAATTTCCAACCCCAGCTCGCCAAACCGTGTTAATGCAGCTTTGTAATTATCCGTCCCACTGTCTAACCCCGGGTAATCTAGACCGATATAACTCTGCATACCAATCCCGTCGATCAATCCTTTATCCTTCAAGTGAGATGCTAACCTATAAATCGCTTCCCTTCTTGCTGGCTGGAAAGTATTGTAATCATTGTAGAACAGCTTCACCTCAGGAACGGCATATCTTCTTGCGTACTCAAAGGATTTCTCCACATAATCGACACCGACTATTTTGTACCACAGGTTATCTTCATTGTCGCCGTGCTTGGTTCTTATGTTAAAACCACTTTCCGTCTCATAACGACCAGCACCATTTTCCACCGCCTCATTGACTACATCCCAAGCATAAACTACCCCAGGATATTCTTCTTGGACAAATTCAAGGACTTGCTTTATATAACTCTCAAGACGAAATAACATGGTTTCTCTACCAACGTATTCTTCATTACTCATATACCCTTCACGGAAAAACCAATCAGGTGTTTGAGCATGCCACACCAACACATGCCCACGCATTTGAATTTGATTATCCCGACAGAAGTCTAACCCCTTAATCACTGAGTCAAATTTTACTGCCGGCTCAGGATTCCCGGCCTGATAATTTCTAATGCTTGCTTCGTGATCCAAAAGATACCATGGCTTCATTAAATTGGTATAAGTAACACTATTAAAGTGGTATTTAATTATTTCGGAAATTGCTCCAGAGTTAAGCGAATCTGTTTGAATGCTGGATCCATATAGACCGACACCCATTTTAAAGTGGTCTTTATAAACATCTTTTAAAGGTATTCCGCAAACAGAAGACGTGATATCATAATCATCAATTATGACTGGCTCATTCGCACCACTGACTGTGTAGATCATTGACAACACCAGAAGCGCTGTAAGTAGCAATACTAGTCTCAACCTTGTATTCATGAAATCACCCCATTAGAAATAGTTCAACTTTACTCCTGAAAACAAAGGCGGACAAAATTATAGGCGCCATTATTCCATACGTCAAAATTGTGATCACCATCTTTAATGAGAAAATGATGATAATTAATCAAATGATCTCCAGCAGCCTCTTTCAGCCCTTTAACAGTTCTCTCATAGCCACTTTCTAATGCTACTCTATCCGCGTCACCGCAGGTAATGTATAGTAAGTCCACCTTATGCGGACTTGATGCTACACTGGCCCCTAATGTACTACCATCACTTGATGTCGGAGCGTTAGAAAAGGCACCAACATATGTAAAGAGATCTAACATACCTGGAGCAAGAACGGTAGTATCAAGCCCGTTGTTCCATTGCCCAGTTGATCCGGTATATGCCACCGAATCACATCTATAACCACCAAGGACCAAATTTAACGATTGCATTCCACCCATAGACAGGCCTGCGATAGCTCTGTGCATCCTGTTATGCAAGACACCCTCAGCGGTAGTATCATAAACATTGGCAACAGTGTTATATACAGATTCAATAAAGGGAATAAGATCATATCTGAGCTCATAATCAAAATAGTAAAACCCCAATAGGTTAGTTCCCATCGGGTCGAATGAACAATCTTCCCAATCATAGGCGCTTCTACCCTCCGGAAATACAACTAATACTGGATCAATATCACCATTGGCAATTAGATTGTCCAGTATGTTGCAGATGACGAAATTCCCATCTTTTATTCCACTACCATGTAACCATTCGTAGCGGTTTCCGCCTACCCCATGCAGCAGATATAACACATTATATCTGGTGATTGAATCTTGATCATCATAACCTGCTGGTAAATAGATGTTACACTTCTTAAAAATCACCTCCCCTTTAACTGTTTCTCTACCAGCTTCCTCGTCACTAATGTCTTGATCTGTCACTAACTGCCGCGACTGATTAATGTAGTTTTTAACAGTATATTCCTCTTCCCTAATACTTCCCTGAAGCTCTTTTCGAGTTGCCTGCTTATATTCGGCTGGAATAGACTTGATTTTTCGCATACTTTAGCTGACTCCCTTCATATCGAAAATCGATAGAGATGCCACCCTTTGTATAAAACATGAAGAAACCAAAAGGCATCCCCCAAAATGAGCTAATTTAAGTCGAACTTCAAGCTGCTTACCATGACTGTCCAATCATCTTCGGGAAAGAAAAACGTACTTCGTCGTAAATTAATTTAATCTGTAATTAGTCTAGAAGTGGCCTCCAATAAGTCCATCTTCCTTGGTCAGCGACAAGTCCACTAGCTAGGTTAAGCTTATCGACAACGAAAAATACTCCCTTGTCATCTCGTTATATTGACTGTGTAGGATCTTTCGTTCTCACCATCTGCTGCAACTACGCGAACGCTCAGTGAAGTAGTGTCACTAGCTAAAGATATTACCCGCGAATTAGTATCATCGATTAGCATCCCATCCACATAGACTAAGGCATGATGGCTAGCTGGAGTAAAGTTAGCCGTAACCTCTGATGTAGTCTCATCGACAGTCATATGATAAGTACTACCAATCAGTCGCGGTTTCAATCCATCTATGGTAACCATTTCTAGGTCTGCATTGCTGTCATAGCTTTTCAAGATGGAGACCCTATCGAAAACTCCACCAACATACCCTGACCCTCTATTAGCAAACTTAACAGTCACCTTCGATTTTCCCTCAAGCCATGCTGCTGGGATTTGATAGCTGACATCATAAAAACCAGTTGGACTCTTGGCTTCTACTGTTTCTTCTATTAATAGTTGATCATCTACATAAATGTTAAAGGTTCTGCCAGCATCACCACTATAGTACTTGGTACTAATATAGTTGTCTACTTTGGGGTTAACAGCCAAATCATAGCTGAACCATCCAGCACCATCTGTCTTACCATAGGCATGTCGGTAATTATACCCGCCGTACGAACCACCGGAAGAATTACCTTGGAGATTATGCACTAGTTCATTCTGATCATTGGTAATCTGTACTGCATCAATTGTCGCTTCATCTCTCTTATTTGCGTTCTTTTTTGCTATAATAATCGTCTGCAGTTCAGGTGAATCTAAGGTCACTAAACGAAAGTAAATACCATAACGCTGTTGGTATTCCAAGTAATACGGTGTGAACTTCAAGTTATTATCCTCATCAGTACCTCTTAAAGTGAACTCCAGTTTTCCCGGTGTCTTGACTAGGTTGGTTTTTATATTATTGATCCATTCATTAACGCTGTTATTTTGGATAACGATATAATCCTTGATGTTCACTCCATCAGGTATTGTAGGCTTTACTGAAGCCCAATGACGGGTGACTACCATCTTCTCCGTTCCGAGCCCAGCACAAAGCACAACCGGCCCATAGCTAAATGCTACCGCGTCTTTATTATCGGGAAGTCTTGATACTCTTACTTCCATAGGTAAGTGCAGTTTGATCACATCACCTGCACGCCATACTCTGTCCACATCAAGATAACCATCTACGCTCCTAGCCATGCTAGGTTTGCCATTGACTATTGCCATCATCTCTTGATCTACAGCAATCCAAGGGGGAACTCGGAATTTGATCTTCACCTTATCTGATGGAGCAGCTTTAACGGTAAATATTACCTTATCATCATTAGGAAGGTCAGCCTCCTGGATTAAAACTAGTCCCTTTGTACTCCAATTAAGCGTCGAGCTTAAGTACAGATTCACATACAAATCTTTGTCTGTATGAAAATAAATGCTGTCGTTTAGTTTAGTGAAATTTTCCATACCCGTGCCCGTGCAACACCAAAAAGAATCTGTTTCCGTACCAAATGCCTTAAAGTACCCGGTACCCATCGGCTTAAAGTATGTTGTCATTCCTGTTTCTGGATTGATGGAAGCCATGATTTCATTGACAAACGCTTTTTCATAGAAATCCGCGTATTTTACATCCCCAGAAAGCTTGAAGAGCTCTCTAGTTAGAATCAACATATTGTAAGCATTACAAGTCTCATTGTTGAGATTGGTTCTTGTCGCATCCAACTATCTCGGCTGGCGGAAGTGCTCAGATTCGCTGTTGCCTCCAGTTACATAAGTATGATCATTTACTACCATTGTCCAGAACTGTTGGGCAACCTTGAGATAGAAACTAGCCTCTTTTCCTAAAACACGATAGCGATTTAAGGCTCCAATAAACTTGGGGATCTGAGTATTGGCATGTCTATTTGCTAAAACATTATTTCCCTCTGCAATAGGGATAAATAGCG
>JAAYRO010000134.1 GCA_012518735.1 Bacillota bacterium | reverse complement strand
CACCAGTTCCAACCGATGGGGAACGCCAGTAAAGTTCTGAGCCACTTCACTAACTGCAGTCCAACTAGCACCAGCCAAATGGCTTACAATAGCTGCTGCCAAAAGGTTTTGGATATTGTGTTCACCAAGGAGAGCAACTTCACTTCGCTTCACAAAAGAATAGGCTCCATCCTCATCTCGGAAAATCAATTCGTCCCCTTGAAGATACGCGCCTCTCTCTACAGAATTCTTCATGCTGAACAAATAAACCTGCCCCTGCCCTTGGCTGGCCATTTCCATTGTGATAGGATCATCAGCATTAAATACGGCAAAATCACCGCTGCCCTGATGTAGATAAATATTCCGCTTAGCATTAATATAGTTCTCCATTGTCAAATGAATGTCTAGATGGTTTTCAGTAATATTAGTCACTAAAGCACCATGGGGACTAGTCTCCAAGTCTTCCAGCTGAAAACTGGATAATTCTAATACCACTTTCCCCTCTGGTGAAATGGTTTCTATCTCTTCAATAAGGGGCCTTCCAATGTTCCCTCCTACGTAGGTGGTCAATCCGCTTTGGCGGAGCATTTCCCCAATAAGTGTCGTTGTGGTCGTCTTCCCACTACTGCCCGTAATACCATAGATCGGTGCAGGACAGTAACGTAATACTAAGGCGATTTCACTTAGGATAGGGGTTGTGCGGCTTAGACCTCGAATCTGGGGAAGGTGTCTAGGAACACCGGGGCTGAGGAATACAGCATCATATCCCTCTAGATCTTCTAAATAATCCTTCCCTAATCTAAGCTCAATCTGAAGATCACGCAATACACTGTAATTGGAGCCTAACTGTTCTTTGGTTTTCCGATCTCGTCCTGAAATAACAGCTCCATATTTTCTAAGAAAATGAATTAAGGGGACATTACTGACCCCTAACCCAATTACGGCAACTCTCTTTCCCTGCCACTCACGCTGTATATCTTCCCGAATCATTCTGCCTCTCCTGCCATTTCATAAAGGTTTACATTGGGAATCATTGTTCCCATAAACTGTTGAGCTAGGGTTTGAAATCCCTTTGGATTACGGCTGACCCAAAATTCCGTATGAGACGATCGGTCCTCTACTCTAATCTCATTCTTAGATCCAAACCAAGCAGATACTTCCTGACCAATACGAATGGCAGGGTCTACAATGGCTATCTCCGATCCAACTTGATGCTCAATAACAGAAGTTACAAAAGGATAATGAGTGCATCCTAAGACTATGGTATCTACCGCAGCATTCTTTAATGGCTTAACATACTCTGCCACTGCCTTTTCTACCTCAGGACCACTGGTCCGACCTGCCTCAATTAACGGAACCAATCGGGGACAACCCTGTGATGTCACATCCCAGGTCGGACGGATTCTCCCAAAAGCCTCCTCATAAGCACCACTTGCTGCCGTACTGCTGGTTGCTAACACGCCAACCTTTCCGTGAGAAACCTTTACAGCTGCATCTACCGCTGCATCAATCATCCCAAACAGCTTCAGTGGAACTTGATCCTGCACTTTAGGCAGAACCACAGCGCTCATCGTATTACAGGCTACCACGACTGCTTTCACTTCTCTTTGCTGAAAAAAGTCTATAATATCCCAAAAGTACTCCATGAGCTGTTCTGGGCTTTTCTCCCCATAAGGTACATGGGCCGTGTCACCGAAATATATAAACCGCCCTCCCATTACTCTGCGAAGCTCTCTCCAAACGGTCAGACCACCTACGCCGGAGTCAAATATACCAATACACATGAAAATTCCTCCAACACCGCATTTCCTAGTATATGCAATATACCTATATTCTAGATCAACAGACTCCCCATGATAAAGTGGTCTTTCTGAAGTGGTTCCCCAATATACAGATGACCTACCAAAGTCTCCAATAGATGACCTTCCACTAGAATCTGAACTCGTTCAACGCCAGGAGCTCCCACTAAAGTGTTTACAATACTGTACACTGTAATCATTTCACCAGAACTTCCTCCAGGATGTTCTGTAACCAAATGGTGACTAAAGTTGACGTACAGAACATCTCCCTGCTGTTCGAAACCTAATACTTCAACACCTGGGGGCAGGGGTGAAATGAGTTCGGGCAGACGGGGCTCCTCAATCAGGTCAACTAGGAGCTGGGAAACACTCCCTTCTCCTTCATGAAACTCAGGTACTAAAAGGGTGTCAAATCGAGACGCATAGTAAACAACATAATAAGGAGTCTCCATTCTTGACATGATGGGTTGAGAATGATACTCCCCGAGCAGAATGCGCACCCATAGTACTATGAGAATAATGATCAACACACTCACAGCAATTCGCCGTTCCCTCCGCATTCTCCTCACTCCTCTCGTTAGTCAACCTCTAAGAAGTACCGCTCAATACCATTGAAAATTCCCTGGGCTGCGGCCTTCTGAAATCCGCTGGATCTAAGAAGAACCTCTTCGTCTACATGGTTAATAAAACCAAT
>JAAYRO010000133.1 GCA_012518735.1 Bacillota bacterium | reverse complement strand
AGCTGTATTCGTCCAGATGAGTCCATCAAGTCGGCAAAACTAGCCTTACCATGAGTTCGCAATGACATGATTCGCCCAGCAATGACTGTTTCTTGATCCTCCATTGAATCAAAGTTGTCTAGGATCTCCTGGGCACAATGAGTGCGGACAAACCTTTCCCCAAATGGGTTGATCCCGGAATCATAGAGATCTTTTAGTTTTTCCCTTCTCACAGCCATGAGTTCATTCAATTCTTCCCGTTCTTCCATGTATTCGTTCTGGTTGTCGTTCACACGATTACCTCCCTATTTTATCGGGAAACCTTCATGATCTCGTACTGCAGGACACCATCGAGCACTTCTACTTCAACAATAATTCCAGGAGTTTTCCCCATAATAGCCTGCCCAACAGGTGACTCGTTACTAATCTTGGCTTGTGCTGGATCTGCTTCTGCTGACCCCACAATTTGATACTCAAAGACCTCACCAGTCTCTAGATCCCGCAGCGTAACACGTTTTCCAAGTGATATGACGGTTTCATCTTCATCTTCATCTGCTTCAATGACGCGAGCATTACGTAACAACTTCTCCAAGGTAAGGATACGTCCTTCAATAAAAGCTTGCTCATTTTTTGCATCATCGTACTCGGAGTTTTCTGAAATATCTCCGAACTCTAGAGATACCTTGATCCGTTCCGCCACTTCTCTCCGTTTTACAGTCTTAAGAATCTCCAGTTCAGATTCTAACTTTTTTAAACCTTCAGGTGTGAGCAATACTTCTTTGTCAACCATACGGCTCTTGTCTCCTTTTTCCGCGTTTGATGCTAAAGTACCAGCGCCAAGGCGTCACCGTTAATATGCATTAGACACCAAAAAATATGCTTCGTCCAGATCTTTCTCATTGCTCCATCTATTATAAGTAACAAAAAAAGGGATGTCAAGAATCGACAAGCCCTCTTTTTATCTAGCATCTAAATCTGGCATCCTTCTGTTTGGATCCTCTCTCTTCGTGGCGTAAAACCGATTTCGTCCATCGCCCGAATATAGTCTTCCGGAGTAATTTCATCTAAAGGCTTGTCTAGGAGAGCTACGAGTAAGCCCTCCATCACATTCGTTCCAAATGAACGACCGTGAATGTTTGGAGTGGTGGTAATCAGCTGTTCAACTCCACGCTGAGCCAAGAAATCAATGTCCTCTGGTGTAACCGTATTGGTTATGATTGTCTTGCCACTTACATCATCGGGCATATATTTTCGAATCAAATGAAAGTCCCCAGCGATAACATCAGCCCAATCGTAAAATTTGGCAAATTTTTCTTTCTTAGGTGATTCATTCTGCTTATCACCAATGGGGTAAAGCAAACGGAAAGGTAGTTGAACCACTAGAGGCGCCACTATCCCCGCTGCTTTTTCTAATACACGCAGACGGTAAATGGGAAACGGAAGCCCCAGAATAAACATAAAATCACCGTACAAGACTTCGCTCCCTGTATGCTGCAGTGACTCAGCCATTCCAAAACGGTCCACAGCACATGTTAGCATTACTCGTTTTCCCTGAAAAAGCTCAGGGCTATCCGCAGCTAAATACTCTATAGCTCGCCTCTCTAACGTGTTCTTCAAACCCGAACCATCAACAATAGGTGTTATCTGAGCTGCTCGCGCCAACTTTTTTGCTTCCCGCAGCACATAACGCCTATTGCCACTCCATAGATAAAGATCAATGCCCCCCATGCCCAAGGCGGCCACTTTTCCATCTAGTTCCTTGATTAATTCCACTGCTTTATCAATGTCGCCATCAGTACCAATTCTTTCGATTGAGAATTCCTGTCCGCAGACGGAAATGATGGCCTTACTATCCCGAGTTGATGATCCAATGCTCACACTTACTACCCGTTTCATTTCAAGACCCCTTTAGTCATCCCAATGATTTCCATCAGTTCATCTGAGCTGATATGGACATCTTCTGTAATAGGTGATTCCCCAATCTGCCAGCCAATGACATTATCACCTAGAATAGCTTCAGCTAATCGGATTCGCATATCGGACCCGATCATGACCACTGTCTCGTAATCACGCAGTTTTGACATTAACTCCATAAGCCAGTTCAGCAAATCCTGGCCACTGAGAGATTGAACAAATGTCCAGCGTTCTGCATCGGTCATTAGAAATGTGTAATCTACTCCTAGAGATCGACAAACATCCTTCAACTCATCTACATTCGCTAGGGGAAATCCAATGACAGCTATAGATCCACCCTTTCGAACTTCAGCGAGAGTTTCTAATCGAGAAATAAATGTCCTGTCGCAGCCCACCCGTTGAGCCACATCCTGCTGTGACAAACCTGATAAGCGTAATGAGAAGATCTGATCAATAGTTCGTAAGAGTTTCTCCTTACTCAGAAGCTTATCACCAATCCGATAAAAATCCATGGGTCCTCCTCCGCCTATTGAGAATGTGCACATATTTGTTCACATTCAATTGTACCAGATTCTCCCCCACTCTACAATATGGTTTGAAGTAATTTTTCCACTTCTTCATAACTCTCAGCCGTATTTAGTTTTCCTCGTACCTTGGCCGAGTGTGGAATCCCCTTGAGATACCAAGCCAAATGGGGACGCATCTCCTTGATCCCCTTATCCACACCATCGTAGTCTATTTTGAGCCTTAGATGACGCAGCGCTAACGCGATTCGTTCAGAATAGGAAGGAGGCGAAATTCGTTCTCCCCGCTCCTGCCATGCCTTGATTTGGGAAAAAATCCAAGGATTCCCTTGAGCACCTCGACCAATAGCGATGTGATCACAGTCGGTGTATTCAAACATCGCTTGCGCATCTTCTATGGAAAAGACATCCCCATTGCCAACAACAGGAATCCTAACGTTAGTTTTGACTTTACGAATCCAATCCCAATTTGCCTTACCAGAATAAAACTGACTGCGAGTACGAGCATGAATTGTAATCCAATGTACACCTACATCCTGCAGCCTTTGGGCTATCTCCACACAATTAATTGAACCCTCATCCCATCCCAGACGGATCTTGGCCGTCACTGGTATCTCTACTGCTCTTACAACCGCGTCAGCAACCCGAGTTAGTAACTCCGGAGTTCGGAGTAATGCGGCACCATCCCCATTTTTCACAATCTTGGGAGTAGGACACCCAAAGTTCAAATCGATCATCTCTGGTTGACACTGTTCAACAGCAATACGGGCTCCTTCTGCCATAACTTCAGGCTTGTGACCAAAGAGCTGAATGGCCACCGGTCGCTCTTGAGGGTCAATGGTCAGCATATTTAGAGTCCGTTGATTTTTGAAAACTAGTGCTTGGGTCGATATCATCTCGCTGACAACTAAATCGGCGCCATACTCTCTAGCGAGCTTTCTAAAAGGAAGATCTGTTACACCGGCCATGGGGGCCAAAAAAACTCCCATAGTAAACCTCCTCAAAAAACAAAAAAGCAGGGGACACCCTGCTTCAACGTTCAAACAAAACTTAATCTTTAATATTATATCTTGCGCGGAAACGCTCTATACGTCCACCCTTATTGGTCATGGCTTGCCTTTGGCCAGTATAGAATGGGTGACATTTGGAACAGACTTCAACTCTAATTTCCTTTTTTGTAGACCCAGTCTCAAACGTCTCACCACACGCACAGGTGACCGTACTTTTCCCGTAATTTGGATGAATATTAGCCTGCATGTTCTCTTCACCTCACTATCGCTTCTGGCTGAATCAAAGTACATTATAGCACAATCTTTCAACCATAGCAATGTGCATTTTTTGTATACCTACCGCAAATAGTTTTGAGGATTAACAGGTGTGTTACGGTGACGAATCTCAAAGTGAAGATGGGGACCTGTAGAGACCCCCGTATTCCCACTATAGGAAACGATTTGACCTCTTTGGACTGCCTGCCCAACCTTTACATTCAATCTCGAGTTATGTGCATATCGTGTTTCAACACCATTGCCGTGATCCACAATAACTAAGATCCCGTATCCACCGTTCCAACCTGCAAATGTTACCCTCCCATCAGCAGCTGCTCGAATAGGAGTACCGGTTACAACCGCAATATCAATTCCATTGTGCATTTTCCCCCATCGAGGACCAAAAGGCGAGGAAATTCGTCCCTTAGCAGGCCAATCAAAAGCTTTCTGTAGTTGTCCATTAACCAAAAGGGCATCCCTTGCCAGAACCCTAGTTGCACCAGGTATAACAATCTTAGTATTTGGCTGAATCCTACTCGGATCAGAAATAGAGTTCGCTTGTGCAATTTCGTCAATAGACACTTTGTAGCGCTGGGCAATTTCCCATAAACTCTCACCCGTTGCTACCTGATGCAAAACACCTTTAACCGTAAGAATCTGCAGTTCTTGCCCAATCTTCAATCGATTAGGGTTGCTGATATCGTTAGCAGAAAGAATTGTGTCTACTGTGATACCGTATGATTGAGCTATGTCCCACAGAGTTTCACCTGATTGAACCTTATGTACAAGAATTGTGGGACGCTGCTCTTCTGGACGAGAAGTAGTCGGTTCTTCCGCTTTTGCACTTGGGAGTTGAACTTCTTCTTTATCAGAAATATCGACCTCAACTTCTCTGTCTAAGTCCTCTGATTCAATTACTGCCTGCGGTTCACTGGCAATTCCGGTCAAACCATCGACGGCAATCGTGGTAACAGCACTCTCTTCGTTTCCCAGCAAAGCTTCTGTCACATAATCGTCCACTAATAAATCATCTACATGAATGTATAAAAAACTTTCTGAGTCCCAGTCGCTACCTCCAATGTGCAAACGGGTATCGACTTTGCCTAGAATACCTAGACTAAAAATAACCATAAATACTAGGAGAATGAACCCCTTACCTCGGCTCTGCCGACCCCACATCCTTAGTCCTCCTCAAAGAGTTTGTTACAGTCCTAACTTATTTCGACAACCAAGCGAAAAATCCTTTACCGATTTCTCACATTTTCGGCAAACGGAGATGTTGTAATCAACTCAAGTAATTCTTGATTCGTCTTTGTGTTTGTAAGACGCTCTAATAACAGCTCCAGTGTTTCTGTAGGTCCTAATGAACTCATAGCCTTACGAAGAATCCAAGTGGCATCAAGTTCCTCAGGCGTTAACAGTAGCTCCTCTTTTCGTGTGCCCGAACGGTAAATATCAATGGCTGGGAACAGCCGGCGTTCGGCTAACCTACGGTCAAGATGGAGCTCCATGTTCCCGGTTCCTTTAAACTCTTCGTAAATCACATCGTCCATTCGACTGCCGGTCTCAATTAATGCGGTAGCCAAAATTGTTAAACTTCCTTGTTCCTCTAATTTCCGAGCAGCACCAAAAAACCTTTTTGGTCGATGGAGAGCTGCTGGATCCACTCCGCCTGACAGCGTTCGTCCACTAGGAGGTACAACCAGATTATGGGCTCGAGCAAGACGCGTAATACTATCTAATAGAATCACCACATCCTTGCCTGACTCTACTAAACTCTTAGCCCGGGCCAAGACAATATCTGCAACCCGAACGTGATTCTCTGGAGGCAGGTCAAAAGTAGAGCTGATGACTTCACCTGTTACGGAACGTTCCATATCAGTTACTTCTTCAGGACGTTCATCAATTAGAAGAACAATGATCTCAATGTCAGGATGATTTTCAGCTATAGCGTTTGCTAACATTTTAAGAATTGTTGTTTTGCCAGCTTTAGGGGGCGCTACTATCAAGCCCCTTTGTCCAAATCCTAGCGGGGACAGCAGATCCATCAATCGCATTGAGTAATTGGTTGGTGAAGTTTCAAGATGTATTCGTTGTCTGGGGTAAATTGGTGTGAGGTCATCGAAGCAGGGACGTTTCGAAGCAAGTTCTGGATCCGAGAGATTGATTGCAATTACACGCAATAACGCATAATATCGCTCTCCATCTTTTGGAGGTCTTACCTGACCAAGAATTTCGTCACCTGTACGCATTGAAAATCGTCTTATCTGCGAAGGTGATACGTAAACATCATCTGATCCTGGTGTATAGTTATCCACTCGGAGAAATCCGTAGCCCTCAGAGGTTATTTCTAAAATACCACTGATGAACAACAATCCCTCTCTCGTTGTCTCTGATCTGAGAATCTGAATAATGAGTTCCTTCTTGCGAAGTTTTGTAAACCCTGAGATTCCCATTTCACGAGCAATGTCTTGTAGTTCAAGAGTAGTCATGGATTCAAGCTCTGCGATATTCAAACATTCACCACCTTTAATTCGAGGGGAAGGTTGAGAACCTTCCCCTTCATTTTATGTGTTTTCAAGCCTTCCCTGCTGATCCGAAAAGTCTCATTTTCGCTCTAGCGACTTCTTTCATCGCTTCTTTAGCAGGTCCTAAAATCTTGCGGGGGTCATACTCATCAGGCTGTTCAGCTACTACTTTTCGAACCGCTTTCGCAAAAGCAACTCGTAGCTCAGTATCAATATTAATCTTACAAATTCCAAAAGGCACAGCCTTACGAATAGCTTCATCACTTACACCCGAAGCGCCATGTAAAACTAAAGGTACATCTGTTCGCTTACTGATCTCGGCCAGTCGATCAAAATCTAATCTTGGTTCTCCTTTGTACACACCGTGGGCAGTGCCAATCGCAATGGCCAATGCATCACAGCCTGTACGTTCTGCGAACTCGGCCGCTTCGTCTGGATCGGTAAACGTGGCATCACGTTCAGAAACTTTAATATCATCCTCTACGCCACCGATTTTGCCTAGTTCGGCTTCTACAGATACATTGTTGGGGTGAGCAACCTCAATCACCTTTTGGGTAATAGCAATGTTTTCTTCGAAAGGTAATTTGGAACCATCAATCATGACAGCCGAAAAACCATGTCTCACACACTGTACTACCTGGGTAAAGCTGGTACCGTGATCTAGGTTGAGGGCAATGGGTACCTTGGCCTTTTCTGCAGCAACCTTAGCCATACCGGCTATGTACTCAATACCTGCATATTTGATTCCGCCTTGACTTGCTTGGATAAACACTGGTGAATTCTCTTCTTCTGCAGCCTCAATAATGGCCTGGAGAATCTCCATGTTATTCAAGTTGAAGGCTCCTACAGCATAACCGCCCTTCTTGGCGGCTTGAAACAATTCTTTCCCTGATACTAACAATTTGACAACCTCCCTTGACATTTAAACGCAGCTTACACTAGAGGCTTCAACCGCTCCTCTAAAAATGCATGAGAGGAGGGTTCCATCACTATCTCAGTAATCCGCGCTATTCGCTCTTGATCTTTGCGCGTCGTCCCTCCTATGAGGACCGCGCTTCCACAAAATGAACATACCAACTCCACTTTGTCTGCATAAATATCAACCCCAACGGATGGGTGCTCACAACCACATTTTATTCTATCATTTTCAGCCAACTCCTGTAGCTTCTCAAGAACCCTGTGCATAACTTGGGGATTGACAAATTCATCAAGATCGATTTGGACATCCGAATACTCCCATTCATCGCCCAGTAAAAAGGCAGCTTCTTCCACTTCATATGGATGCCCTAAATAACCGACTTCTTGACCACTCTGAGGCTCTAGAATCGCGACAAGGGGTAAAAACAAGAACTCGCGCAAAGAATAAAGCAAACGTATGCGATCGCCAGCCACACTAAGCAGATCCAGCTCATAGTGTTTTTCTAAGCGCCTAATGTGTCCCTGGACAAAACCGCAGCTGCATTGTAAATGTCGAGGATATTTAGATATTTCGAAAATAGAAAAGACATGATCCTGTATACCTTGACAAGCAGGGCAATACAAGGCCAAAGCCCTCTCGCTATTTACAATCACTGCAAGACTCCTCCTATCTTATACGTGTAATAGTATTCGCCAGCGAGGAGGATTTTCCTTTTAACGACTTACGATGATGCAACTCTTTCTTACTGTGCTCCGTTCTTAACATACCCAAATATGTCATAAGATACCAGAATACCGTTGTGTTCCTGTACACAATAGTGCACAAACACGTGATTCGCCAATCCTCTGCTGTCCAGAAGACACAATACTTCTTGAAAACTGTCGAAAGCGACAGGTCGAAGTGACTCAATCGTAACCTTTTGCCCTCTCCTAAAGATCTGACAATCATCACCCAGCTCAATGACGCGTTTGCCTTGATCACTCTTAATAAGAAGCTTAGATTGTTCAGCGTACACCTGCAGAACTTCTCCATGAATCGCAGACAGGAACGGACTATCAGCATACACCGAAAAGGCCAAGAAGAAAATAGCAGCAGCAGTTAACAGAACAACTCTTTTTAGCAACATGGCGCACACCCTTTCTAGCAAAGAGTATGCGCCTTAAAATTGACTGCTATTCAAAGAACTACCATATTTGATCTAGTTCTCTTTTCGGAAATCATCTGGCGAAAGGTCCTCCAAAAAGGAGCGAAACTCTTCCATTTCTGGGTCTTCACTTGTTCTTGCCGCCACCGAATGGGCCACGACTTTGTCCGCCACATAAATGGGAACACCTGCTCGTAATGCCAGTGCGATAGAGTCACTCGGGCGAGCATCCATCTTGATTTCCTTACCATTTTGAATGAGATATATTTCTGCATAATAAACGTCATTTGCAATATCAGTAATAACAACCCTATCGATTCTGGCACCCAACGCAATAATGGTTGAAAGCATGAGGTCATGAGTTAAGGGTCTCCCAACCTCAATATTCTCCAACACAACCGCTATAGCGTTAGCCTCAGCCGGGCCAATAACTAGAGGAACATACTTTTCTTCCTCATCATCCGTTAATATCACTACAGGAAGCATGCTTAACTGGTCTAACCCTACAACCTTCACATTCATCCGCAGCACGGATACCACCTCCAAGAAGGTTATTGATTGCTATGACGAATGGCCGCTCCGACGAAGTCTCTAAAAAGAGGATTGGGTTTCGTAGGACGGGATTTAAACTCGGGATGGAACTGAGTTGCTACAAACCATGGATGGTCATCTAATTCGATAATTTCCACAAGCTGACCGTCTGGTGACGTACCACTATACTTAAGACCCGCTTTACCTAATATGTCACGATATTCGTTATTGAACTCATACCGATGTCTATGACGCTCATAAATGAGTTCTGTTCCATAGGCAGCATAACTTCGCGAATCCTTACTTAAGACGCAGGGATATGAACCTAGGCGCATACTGCCTCCTAACCCTGTAACTTTTGGTTGACCAGGCATAAATCCAATCACTGGATGGGAACAATCTCCAAATTCGATGCTGCCTGCTCCATCTAGCTTTGCAACGTTCTGGGCAAACTCCATTACGGCGCACTGCATACCAAGACATATTCCAAAAAACGGCACCTTATTCTCCCGAGCGTATTGCACAGCGTTGATCTTACCTTCCACACCGCGTGTCCCAAATCCTCCAGGAACCAAAATTCCGTCCACACCACTTAGGAATTCTGAAACGCGACCTACAATAGCTTCCGAATCAATCCATTTAACATTAACTTCAGTCCCATACACGATACCGGCATGACGGAGAGCTTCTGCCGCACTCAAATAGGCATCAGGTAATGAGACATATTTCCCTACAATACCAATAGTCACCGATTGGGTTGGATTTTTGATGGCCTTAACTAGTTCTTTCCACTCACGCATATCAGCCGAATTGCATTGAAGGTTTAACTTCTCAATGACAATTTCATCGAGACCCGACTTAGCAAAGTGAAGGGGAACTTCATAAATGCTGTCTACATCTGTGTTGGGAATAACGGCTCGCTCTTCAATATCACAGAATAAAGCAATTTTTGCTCGAAGCTCATCGGGAATTTCATGCTCACTGCGACATACAATTACATCTGGTTGAATACCAATACTGCGGAGTTCCTTTACGCTGTGCTGAGTTGGTTTTGTCTTTAGCTCTTTCGCTGCACCAATATACGGTATGAGAGTCACATGAATATATAAACATGAATCTTTGCCCACATCACTCTTTAGCTGCCTAATCGCTTCTAGAAACGGCAGACTTTCAATATCGCCAACTGTACCACCTATCTCAACCAGAACAACATCAGCACCACTGGTCTCTGCCAGGTCTGTAATGTGCGACTTGATCTCGTTAGTAACATGAGGGATTACTTGGACAGTTCCGCCTAAAAAATCGCCTTTTCTCTCTTTAGAAAGAATAGACCAGTAAATCTGTCCTGTAGTTACATTACTCTTTCTGGTCAAATTGGTGTCAATAAACCTCTCATAATGGCCAAGATCTAAATCGGTCTCTGCTCCATCTTCTGTAACAAAAACCTCACCGTGTTGAAATGGACTCATGGTCCCAGGATCAAGGTTCAGATATGGATCTAGTTTGAGAACATTGACATTTAGACCCCGGTTCTTGAGTAATCGTCCCAAAGAAGCCACTGTAATACCTTTGCCGAGGCTGGATACTACCCCACCAGTGACGAAAATAAATTTGCTCATGTTCCAACCTCCTACTGTTCTACTTCTTCTACTTCTTCTGCTTCTGCTTCTCTTTTTTCATACTTTAGCAGGATTTCATTAAGTGCATAATTCTGAATCAGGGCCAGTAAACTCATGGTAAATAGCAATATGGGAGCCGCCAATATTAGACTGAGAACAATAAGAAGAATGCTTATAACGACTACAATTAAGCTTCCGAGTATGTTGTCAAGCGAAACTAAAGCCGCCCTCTTCAATACTGTCATAAGTCCCTTATCTTGCTGAGTCAAAAAGGGAAACACAAATTGGAGCAAAGCATACCAATAGAGCATACCCCACACCCAAATACCGCTTAAGTACCGAATAATGTTATTGGGATTGTTGATACTAAACATTAAATCGGCAATAAGGATCACAAAACCTAAAATCCCCAGCAAAAACAAGCCCGAGCCACGACCGAAGAATTTCTTAAAACCTGCCCAAAAATCTTTGATTGTGGTTTCTTCTCTCTGAATCAATTTATTCATCATATAGTGCACAGCCGCTGTTGCTCCACCTAGAGTAAAGATTGTCCCTATAAAACCTGCAAGCACATAGGGAACACTCTCAATTGGAATGAAAGTCACAATCAATAATGGGGCAAACCCTAAGCCAAACCACAGCAGATTGGCGAGCATAACTATACCTATATATTCGTAGCCGGTCTTGAACGACTCCTTAATAACGTACCAGCCTTGCTTTAGACCCATGCTTACACTCCCTTTCGACTCTCTAAATCACATTTGGTCTGGTGCGTCGATACCCAAAACATGCAAGATCTTCTTCAACACTATTTGAACACACTTTGCCAGAACAAGCCGAGCGTCACGCACATCTTCTTGCTCACCAAGGACATGACAGTGAGTGTAAAACGAATGGAAGAGGCTGGCTAAATCCAGTGCATAGCGCGCTATACGATGGGGTTCTCTCTGGACAGCCGCAATCAATATTTCTTCAGGCAGCTCAGCCATTTTCTTCATTAAGGCAATTTCTGATTCTTCCTTAAGGCATTCAAGAGAAACATCTGCCGCTGTTGGAATTGTTACCCCTGCTTCTTCCGCTTGCCGCATAATACTTGAAATGCGAGCATGGGCATATTGAACATAAAAAACTGGATTCTCGTTACTTTGTTCTACTGCAAGATCTAAGTCAAAATCCAAATGGCTTTCTGGACTCCTAATTAGGAAGAAGAAACGTGCTGCATCTTTCCCTACCTCATCCACTAGATCCTGCATAGTGATGAATTCACCAGCGCGCTTGGACATTTTCACCTGCTGACCATCGCGCAATAACGCTACATACTGCAGAATAAGTACTTCTAAAGAATCAGCCGGGTAACCCAAAGCTTGAATGGCCGCTTTCATTCGACCTATATATCCATGATGGTCCGGTCCCCAAATATTGATAAGCTTGGTATACCCTCTCTTGAGCTTATCATAATGATAGGCTATATCTGCAGTTACATACGTGTACGTCTTATCACTCTTAATAATGACCCGATCTTTGTCATCTCCAAAATCTGTAGACCGAAACCACAACGCATCCTCATTCGTGTATAAGTAGCCTTTTTTATCAAACTCAGCAATAACCTCTTCTAAGGCTCCAGCTGCATGTAACTCCCTTTCTCGAAACCATAGATCAAAGTGTACATCATAGTTGGCTAAGTCAGCTTTCTGCCATTCGACCATTTGATCTGTACCCCACTTCTTGCAGAAAGCGATTCTTTCATCCCACTCTAACTCAAGCAAATTAGGGTGTTCCTCTTTCAAGCGTAATGCCAACGTCTTCACGTAATCACCTGGATAGCCTTCAGTTGGGAACGGATAGTTTGGATTATCAATCTGTTGATATCTTGCTTCTAAGGAACGGGCAAAAATATCAGCTTGATTCCCTGCATCGTTCACATAAAACTCTGTCCCCACTGTATATCCAACAGCGCGAAACAGGCGGGCTAGAGTGTCCCCCACAGCCGCCGCACGAGCATTCACTACATTAAGTGGTCCCACAGGATTGGCACTAACAAACTCCAAAAGAATTTTTTCGCCCTGTCCATGACTGCAGTTCCCGTATGCTAACCCTTGTGCTTCAATCACCTTCAAAATCTCATACAACCATTCATTGCTTAAGAAAAAATTAATAAATCCAGGTCCAGCAATCTGCACATCTTCTATAAAACCTTCTGCCTCCATGTTTCCTACAATAATTGCAGCCACATCGCGAGGCGACTTTTTTGCTTTTTTCGCTGTCACTAGTGCAATATTCGAAGCGAAATCTCCATGACTAGTATCCCGAGGAATCTCCAATCCAATCTCAGGTATTTCAGGAAGGCTTAACTCTCCACGGGACTGAGCACGAAGGAGTGCTTCCCTAATAACACCCTGGAGTTTCTCTTTCTGCTGCAGAGCAACATTCATTCAAAATTACCTCCAGACTATAAAACTAAAACAACTCCCCTATAGGAAGTCCTACAGGGGAAAAAATCGTCTGCGCTGTCTGAGCACAAACCACCGTCAAATAGTATATCACTTGCAGGGAAAATAAACAACCTAGATTTGCTCTACTAAAACAAGCCCGTTATTCGTCCTTCTGCATCAATGTCAACATTTTCTGCTGCTGGCTTTGTTGGGAGCCCTGGCATAGTCATAATGTCCCCGGCCAAACAAACTAAAAATCCTGCTCCAAGAGACGGTCGAACATCAGTAATAGAAAGAATCCAATCGGTTGGAGCACCTTTCAAAGCCGGATTATCAGTTATGGAATGCTGGGTTTTTGCTACACATATGGGCAGTTCACCATATCCCAAGCGTGTCAACTCGCGAATCGAACGTTCTGCCTTATCTGAGTACTGTACGGCTTTAGCCCCATAAATCTCCTCAGCCAGAATATCTAATTTCTTCTTAATGGGTAGATTCCAATCGTACAAGGGTTGGAACTGCGGCGTTTCTTCTTCCAGTACATCTAAAATAGTCTGGGCAAATTCTACACCACCTGCTCCACCTTCTGCTACTACTTTTGATATAGCCCAACGTACGCCATTTTTCTCACAATGGGCTTTGATAAGATCTAGTTCTTCCGGAACGTCAGTGGGAAACTGATTTATAGCAACAACAATGGGCAATCCAAACTTCTGAACGTTTTCAATATGTTTATCTAGATTAACTAAACCTCGCCGCAGCGCTTCTAGATTAGTTTTCTGAACATCTCTTTTAGAAACGCCGCCATGCATATTTAACGCCCTTACAGAAGCTACAATAACCGCCACATCAGGCCTTAGTCCAGAATATCCATGAACAATATTGAAAAACTTCTCTGCTCCTAGATCAGCGGCAAATCCGCCTTCCGTTACTACGTAATCCCCTAACTTCAGAGCCATCTGAGTGGCAATCACACTGTTATTGCCATGAGCAATATTAGCAAATGGTCCACCATGGACAAAGGCTGGCTGACCCTCAAGAGTCTGAACTAGATTTGGCTTTATGGCATCTTTCATTATTACTGCAATGGCACCCTCTGCCTTTAAATCTCGAGCATAAACTGGTTTGCGATCGTAGGTGTAAGCCACCAAAATGCGGCCTGCCCGCTCTTTGAGGTCCTGTAAGTCTTTAGCTAAACACAAAATTGCCATAATCTCTGACGCCACACTAATATCAAAACCAGTTTCTCGTACGAAACCATCTCCCGGACCGCCTAACCCAACCACAATATTGCGCAGCTGTCTATCATTCATATCCATGACCCTGCGGAAAACCACTCTTTTGGGATCTATGTTTAGTGCATTACCTTTAGTGATATGATTATCTAACATGGCTGCCAGCAAGTTATGAGCTGTGCTTACTGCGTGGATGTCGCCAGTAAAATGAAGATTAATGTCTTCCATTGGTACTACCTGCGCATAACCACCTCCAGCCGCACCTCCCTTAATCCCAAACGTAGGCCCCAACGACGGTTCTCGAATACAGGCAATTGCATTCTTCCCCAGCTTACCTAGGGCCTGAGTCAATCCAATAGTAGTACATGTCTTCCCTTCACCCGCGGGGGTCGCGGTGATTGCTGTCATATAGATCAGTTTGCCATTAGGTCGATCTGCCAGTCGCTCCAACACCTTTAGGCTGATTTTAGCTTTATACTTTCCATACAGCTCAATATCGTCATCAGAAAGTGACAGTGATTGCGCTACCTCCGTAATAGGACGCAATTTCGCCTGTTGAGCAATTTCAATATCGCTAAGCATAGAAATATCCTCCCTAATATAACTAAATAGAATGCAGTCCTCTGCCTAGTGCGCTCCACACCGTCTCCTTAATCGATTCTGCCACAGTAGGATGGGGGTAAACAACATCTGCCCAATCCTTAAGTTTCATATTCTGCTGCAGTACTACAGCTGCTCCAGCAATCAACTCTGTTGCATGGGGACCAATCATGTGCACACCTCGAACAATGCCATCATCTGTCGCAATGATTTTGCAGAAACCTGCATTATCGTTAAGAATGACAGCTTTACCGTTTCCTTTAAGGGAATATCGACCCACCTGGACTTGTCCGTATTGCTCCACCGCTTCCTCTTCTGAAAGACCTACAGCCCCAATTTCAGGCTGAGTGTAGACACACCGTGGTACATACCAACTCGACTTGCTTTCTTCGCCAAAGGCAAAGCTGCAGGCAGCCATTCCTTCTTCGAATGCAAGATGGGCTAATTGGAGTCCACCGATGACATCACCCGCGGCAAAGATATGATCTACAGATGTTTTAAATGTAGAATCTACAACAATATACCCTCTGTTATCTATCTGCCCCGGAAATCCGTGTGGAACAATGGGACGGCGGCCTACCGATACAAGTACTCTATCTACGGTCAGATCCTGAATACGATTTCCTATTTCAATCTGTACATGAACTTCACTGCTATCTCTCTTTAACCCCTTAACGGATGCACCTGTCAGAACTCTAATCTTCCGTTTCTTAAACTCTCGAAGCAGAGTCTTGCTTATTTCTGCATCTTCTGTCGGTAATAAGCGATTAGTTAACTCCACAATGGTTACATCAACACCATAGGAGGCAAAAACAGTGGCAAATTCACACCCGATCACTCCACCACCTACAATTAGCAGCGATTCTGGTAGTTCAGAGCGTTCAAGAATTTGATCACTGTTTACTACCAAACGACCATCAGGCTCTAATCCCGGCAGCTTCACTGCTTCGGTTCCTGTACAAACCAAAATCCTCTGGGGAGCGAAAAGCCGATCCTGAACTTGCACCTCATTTATCGAAACGAACTGGGCTTCACCGTTAACAATCTCTATTTCTTTGCGACTTAAGAGAAAATCCAAACCACCTACTAGGCCCTCCACTACCTGCCTTTTCTTCTGTACTACCTGGGTAAAGTCCAATCGAGGTTCTGCAACTGAAATCCCATGTTCTGAGAAACGTTTTAAACTGCGATACAGAGCCGCACTCTCCAGAAAAGATTTCGTTGGTATACACCCGCGATTAAGACAGGTACCGCCTAGTGAATCCTTCTCCACTACAACTACTCGCTGCCCTAACTGCCGCCCTCGAATAGCACCAGCGTATCCCGCTGGGCCTCCGCCGATTACAAGTAGATCAACCTGCTCAGCCATGTATTTCCTCCTCATGTGTATGCTTATTCTTCGTCCTGCAAGTAGTAAGCTAAACGCTGTAATTCTAAGGAAAGATCTGCATTAGCCACATGAACTCCTTCTGGCACCACAAGTTTTGTAGGAGCGAAATTCAGAATCGCTCGAACGCCTGCATTAACTAACATATCTGTAATAATTTGGGCACTTTCAAAAGGGACTGTAATAATAGCCATCTGCAGACCTAACTCTTCTGTCTTCTCCCCAATCTGATCAATAGAGAATACGGGGATCCCTTCTATCTGTATACCTATTTTCTTCGGATCGCTGTCAAACAATGCAGCAAGTCTGAGATTAAAGCTGTTATCTTCCTGATACCGTTTTATGTTATAGCGAGTTAGAGCTACACCCAAACTACCTACCCCAACCAAAGCTACCTTCAACTCTGAATCTAGATTCAGAATCCTACGAAGTTCATCCCGTAAAAATGCCACTTCGTAGCCAACACCCTGTTTGCCAAACTCTCCAAACCAGGCTAAGTCTTTCCGAACTAACGCAGGACTAACACCTGCCCGAAATCCCAAGTCTTGCGAAGAAATTAATTCCGTCTCTGGGTCAGCAGACAGCTCATCCAACACTCGCAAATACAAAGGAAGACGCCTAATCACTGCGTCCGATATCTTTTTCCAGCGCAAACTGGGTCACCTCCATTTGCTATTTCGTTAGTTTTTATTTTTCGTCATAGAGACAAGCAATTCCTGCCGTATCTATGGTGGCACTCACCCTGCCTTGAATGTTCCGTATATGTTCTCTACTTGTGATAGCGCTCACCTCTAATAATGGTCATAGCCCGATACACCTGCTCCACTAGGATTAGACGCATCAATTGGTGAGGAAAAGTAAACTCAGAGAACGACAGCACTGAATCAGCCCGATCGAGGACACGTTGATCCAAACCTAATGAGCCACCAATCACGAAGTCCATTTGACTTACGCCACTTACTGCCAGTTTACTCATCTTATCCGCAAGGTCTTGAGAAGACATTTGATCTCCTGTTCGATCCAGAACACAAACAAAAGAACGGGTACCTAATTGGTTTAGAATTCGTTCTCCTTCCCTAAACATTATGAGTTCCCGCTCTCTAGAAGATAAAGGTTCTTTAAATGATTCCTCTTTTAGTTCAACTATGACTAACCGGCCGTATCTTGCTATACGCTTGCTGTATTCCTTGATTCCTTCCGTCAAGAACCTCTCTTTAAGCCTACCGACTGCAATGATTCGTACGTTCAAAACATCCCCGCCTTAATCAAAGATCACACCACTAAATACTTAGGAGGCTTATCACAAAAAGTACAGTGAGACGGGGCAGTCCAATCAGTTACTGACACCTGTTCTAGTTCATAGAGATCAGGCGGCATCTCATAGACGTCCACAAACTCATCAATCGCTTGTTCTAGATGTTCCCTACAGACAACATACATAACAGCTACTCTCCCGCCTCCAATATAGTGACAACTGTATCATAACACAATAAGAGACAAAAAAAAAGAAGCAGGCCTGCAGCCTGCTCTACAGCTGAACTTTTGTCTGCATTTGCTCCGAACCTCTGTAGTAAGTTAAGGCGAGACTTCCTCCAAAGCCCGCTTTCTGGACTGCATCTCTAAGCTCTCTAATCCCCGCGATTTCCTCACCATTTACGGCAGTGACAATATCACCCTGAGCCAGCCCTGCAGCCTGCGCTGGTGTGTCAGGCATAACACGGGTTAGAAATGCTCCCCGCTCAACAGCCAATTTTATTCCTGTCTGTTCCTGAATACTCTTTGCTAACGCGGGTGTCAACGAACCGCCCAAGACTCCTAAACGGAGCGGTTTGCCTTTCTCAATTATTTGATCCGCAATGAGCTTAGCTGTTGTAGCCGGAATAGCAAACCCTATTCCCTGGGCCTGCTCAATAATGGCCGTGGTAATCCCTATTACCTGTCCACTTTGGTTTAAAAGAGGACCGCCAGAATTCCCTGGATTAATGGCAGCATCGGTTTGAATCATTGACTCTAAATAACGGTTTTCTTTGGCATCTACCAACAGATCACGGTTCACTGCACTGATAACACCTGTTGTCACCGTATTATCTTGTCCTAAAGGATTACCGATTGCAATAACCATCTGCCCAACTCTCAGATCGTCTGAGTTACCCATTTTAGCTGTTGGAAGCCCAGTAGCTTCCACCTTCACCACAGCCAAATCAGTCAACGAATCCCGCCCCACAACGTTCCCAGCAAGACTACGACCATCGGGAAGTCGTACAGAGATTTGTTCCGAACCTTCCACTACATGGTTATTGGTGAGAACATACCCGTCTTCCCTGTAAATTACGCCAGAGCCTACACCCTGCTGCCGTTGAAGCTGCTGAAAGAAGAACTGATCCACTACAACCTCCCGCATCGTCTCGATCTTTACAACAGCCGGTCCAACTCTTTCCACTACTTGTACTGCCGGTTCGCTCCAATTTCCCTGCGGTTCCTTAGATTCTACCGCGCTGTCATCCATAGGTGTGTCGCTCGGACTAAACATGACCCAGGCCATTATTAAAACAATGAAAACCAGCGCACCAACTAGTATCCCACGTGTTTTCACGATACATCCCCCTGTCCTATTGCGATGTATCTGTAGTATGTCCAGCGAAACGAGTTTTATGGCACAATAATTGGACGTCCAGTTTCAGGGTGTGTAAGCTTAGGCACTCGTATGCCGTACACGTCTTCAATAAGCTTAGGAGTAAATACTTCACTGGGAGTTCCCCTTTTCACTAACCTCCCCCTGGAAAGTACTAGAACCACATCGCAAAAAGCAGATACGAGGTTTAAATCATGGAGTACTCCAATGCAAAGAGCTCCTTGGTGCGATTTCTCCCGAAGCAATTGGCAGATAAGGATTTGATGTTCTATATCAAGATGGTTCGTAGGTTCATCCAGCAGCAAGACATTAGTCCGCTGGGCAATTGCTCGGGCCAGTGTCACTCGCTGTCGTTCACCACCACTAAGTTGGCTAACTGGCCGATCAGCCAATTCCAAAACACCGGCTGACATCATAGCTTGTTCCACAATCCTTTGATCTTCACTGCTGGGACTCTGAAAGCGGTGACCAAAAGGGAAACGCCCCAACATGACAACTTCTCTAGCGGTAAAAGGATAATACTCTGGCGTCTGAGGAATTAAGGCAATATTTCTTGCTAATTCCTTAAGTGAGTATTGGCTTAAAGGCCTATTATCCAAATAAATCGAACCTTTTTCCGGAAGAAGAAATCGATCCATGAGTTTGAGAAGTGTAGATTTCCCAGCACCATTGGGACCAACAATTCCATAAAAGGTGCCTGGTACCAAGTGAAAAGTGATATCATCTAGAACTGGCTGATCACCATATGAGAAACTTACTTTGTCAAAACGAATCTCAGCCATAACTTCCCGAACCCCGCTTCATTAGATAAATAAAAAATGGTCCTCCTGCTAATGCCGTAATAATCCCAACAGGAAGCTCAATAGGAGAAAAGAGCGTTCGAGCTAACGTATCGGCAACAAGCAGGAATATGGCCCCGGAAAAGAACGAGACAATCGTTAATCTGCGGTGCTCTGGCCCCACTACAAGCCTCACAGCATGGGGAACCATAAGTCCTACAAAACCAATAACTCCTGTAACAGAAACACACGCGGCAGCAATTAGGGAGCCGACAATCAGCACCTGTCTCTGCAATTTTTGAACGCCAATACCAAGGCTGTGAGCAGTCTCCTCCCCCAACAGATAAACGTTTAGATCCCGAGCTAACCAAACCGCTGCTCCGATTCCTACAAGAATATAAGGAGCGGCGATAGCAAGGTGCTTCCAACCGCGTCCTGATAAGCTCCCCATCAACCATAAATAGACATCTTGGATGTTTTGAATGCGAAGGACCATCAAGAACGATACAAAAGCTGTGAGTAAAGCAGCAACTGCCACACCTGCCAAGATCAAGTTCGTAGGATGTAGACGTCCTCGAACCATCCCAACCCGATAGACAACAAACGTGGCCAAAATGGCTCCAGTAAAAGCGAACAACGGCAGTATAGAAAAGCCCCCCCACCCCATGGGAATAAAGAATAACAAAGCCAAGGTAGCTCCAAGCGATGCTCCTGAAGATACCCCAATAATATATGGGTCTGCTAAAGGATTCCGTAAGATCCCCTGAAATAGGACACCCGCTATACTTAGTCCTCCCCCTACAAGAATCGCCAGTAAGACCCGGGGAAGTCGAATCTGGAGAACGATCACTTCTTGAGCTTTAGTCCAATCGGGCTCAATCCGCTGAGAGAAGCCGGGAATCTTGTAGGCCAGCATCTTTAACACGCTTTTTGCCGGAACTGCAACGGTCCCGATCGTGGTAGCCGCTAAGGCCACCACGATCACCAATATGATCATGCCTGTTGTACGATAAATGGGTCTTTTCATTACTCTATCGAATGAAATATCTCAATAAGTTCTTCTAATGCATCCAGCAGTCTTGGGGTGGTTCGAACATAAATGTCAGAGTTTACTTCATAGATCCGTCCCGATCTCACTGCACTAAGATCCTGCCATGCTGTCCGATTCAAAACATCGTCTTTGTTGAAATTGGTGAGAATCAGTACCTCTGGATCTCTTGCTATGACTAACTCTTCACTAAATTGGGGCCACGGATTACCTGTATCTGCAGCGATGTTTTCGCCACCAGCTAGGGAAATCAATTCGTCAATAAAACTTCCTGGTCCCACAGTAGACAGGGGCTCATTCCAGATCTCAACAAATACCCGAGGCTTTTTCCCACTTGGAACAGAAGCCAACAAGCTGTCCAGTCGATGAGCCATCTCCCCAGCTAGTCTCTCTCCCTGTTCTTCGGCGCCCACTGCTTCACCTAGACTGACGAGAGAATCCATTACCTCCTGTAAATTCGTAGGTGCCACTGCAAAAACAGGAATTCCCAGCTCAGTCAACTGCTCTAGATAACTGTGAACTAATGTGTCATCGCCTACAACCAGATCTGGCTCTAAACTCAGCAAAACCTCTAAATTGAGATTGAAAGCATCACCTACTGCCACTCGCTCGGCAGCTTCTAGCGGATAGTTGCACCAAGTTGTGACCCCTACTACTTTATCTCCTACCCCTAGAGCAAATAGATTCTCAGTAATACTCGGCACTAGACTAACGATCCGCTCTGGTGCTGCCTGAGCAAAACTAACACTCAAAAAAAACACAACGACAGCAACAGCAAGCATACTTGAATATTTCCTCACGTTCTCAACTCCTTAAAAATAATAAATCCCCAGACCATCCTCTGGGGAAACAGCAACAAAAATCACCACTCCTTTTCCGCGCAAGATGGTTAAATCTCGCAACTTGGCAGGTCTCCTGGCTCCCAACTCATCACACTCTTATCCCTTCCCCACAACCTAAACCTGTGAGTGGATATGACAAGGTGCTCCTTGGATACAGTGGCGGGACCGCGTGGTTTCTCAAATCAAAAATGAGCCCAACTTCCCTATTATGCTGCGCACTGCAAAACAATGCGCAAACACCAAGTCGCCTATTCAATTTCGTTAATATAATTCGACTTTGTCTCTGAAATATCCTTCCCCTCTTAGGGTGATACTAAGCACACCAATACCTTGGAGGGATCATTTCTTGAGCTATCGAGATTATCTAGAGGAGCAGAGGAAATACATCAAAACGAAAAAAGAAGCCCGTCTTGCTAAAGAAGAGCGGTTGCGTAATCCACGACCACCACGACTCGACCCACCGCCTGTGCGTTACAGTATGCTCCATATTGTTCTATGGGGAATCGCTTTTCTAGTAGTCATGGGCAGTATTTTCTATTTAACTGTCCCACCCTTACCTGCTGCTGCTAAATCAGACCAACTTACAGTCTGGATTCACGGAACACAGCAGGAATTTGAAGAGATTAAGGAATGGCTGGCATCAGAAATCAGGACCAACAATCTCTCATGGTCAATCCAGCATTTTGAGAACCGTCAAGACTTAATCGAACAATTAGTCTTAGGCCAGCGTGTAGATTTATTTCTCCTTGAATTTGAACTGGCACAAGAACTCTATTTAGCTGGTGGGCTAGTACCCATTCTAGATAAGCGAGAAACCACATCGTTTACGAATACTTTTGAAAATCTCTGGGAGCCTCAGCCTTTTGTGAAAAATCTCGGATGGGCCATTCCCCAAAACGGAGACATTACTGCTGCAAGACATCTCTTACTGATCGTCCGCCAATTCTCCCAACCATTTTCCCCAAAATCATAGGGACTGTCATTCAACAGTCCCTTTTGCTTTCTATTCAACTGCAGCCACTGTAGCTTTCATTAACATAGCAATAGTCATGGGGCCCACTCCACCTGGTACAGGTGTAATGGCTCCAGCTACCTCTTTAACTTCATCAAAATCAACATCACCAACAAGTCTCCCGTCTATCCGATTAATACCTACGTCAATCACGATAGCACCTGGTTTCACCCATTCTTTCTTAACCATATGGGGTTTACCAACTGCCGCAACCAGGATATCTGCTTGTCGACATTCCTCAAAAACATCCTTAGTACGGGAATGGCAAATGGTGACCGTAGCATTTTCTCGTAGAAACAGTGCAGCGGTAGGCTTTCCTACAATATTACTCCGTCCTACCACAACTACTTTCTTGCCAGAAATAGGTACTTCCAAACGGCGAACTAGCTCTATGATGCCCGCTGGAGTACAGGGCACAAAACCTTTCTCCCCAATATGAAGTCTCCCTACATTTATCGGGTGAAAACCATCCACGTCTTTCCTAGGATCGATTGCATCGATAACCTCAGTTTCATCTAGTCCCTCAGGCAAAGGCAGTTGGACCAAAATCCCATGAATGTTAGGATCTTTATTCAGACGATCAACCAGAGTCAATAGTTCATCCTGGCTGATGTCTTCCGGCAAATGATGCTCTTCAGAATAGATGCCGATTTCTTTACAAGCTCTTTTCTTCTGACGCACATAGACTGCCGAAGCAGGGTCATCACCTACTAAGACCACTGCCAAGCCTGGCTTTTTCCCTCTTGCCTCTAACTGAGAAACCTTCTCCTTGAGTTCTTTTCTTATACTTTGAGCAATGTCCTTTCCATTTATCAACTGAGCACCCACGGCTCTCTCCTCCCTAGATCCACCAGGCTTCTGGCATAGGCTCGTCTAGAACAACCTCTTTCAAAAAGGAAACAGCTTTTCCAAAACCTTCATCGATTGAAGCTAATGCATCTTCATGCTCAATACTCAGTACGTAATCGTATCCAGCAATCCGCAGTTCACTTACAATGTCTTTCCAGTACTTATAGTCATTGCCATATCCTACGGATCGGAACAACCACGAACGCTCAGGAAGCCGATCATAAGGTTTTGTGTCTAATGTTCCGTTCACTGCAGTGTTATATGGATCAATATGTGTATCCTTAGCATGGAAATGGAAGATGGCATTTTCCTTACCAAGGGCACGAATTGCAGCTACGGGAGATACTCCCTGCCAGACTAAGTGGGAAGGATCGAAATTAGCCCCTATGGTAGAGCCTACTGCGTTTCGTAGTTTGAGCAGAGTATCAACATTGTATACAACAAAACCTGGATGCATTTCAAAAGCAATTTTATCCACGCCGTGGTCTTGGGCAAACTTACTCTCCTCTGTCCAATAAGGAATCACTTTTTCCTCCCACTGCCACTCTAGAATTTCGAGGAAATCATTGGGCCAAGCGCACGTTACCCAGTTTGGATATTTGGAGTTTTCACTATCACCTGGGCAGCCTGAGAAAGTGTTGATGATATTAATATCGAGCTTTTCAGCTAGTCTTACAGCATTACGCCAATCTTCATGAAACCCCTTGGCAATCTCTTTATTGGGGTGCAGAGCATTTCCATGGACACTTAGTGCACTGATTTCGACACCAGCGTCAGCAAACTGCTTTTTGAAATCAGCAAGTTTCTGAGGATTTTCTAACAATACAGCAGGATCGCAGTGGGACTTGCCTGGAAAACCCCCACAGCCAATCTCCACTGTGGAAATTCCGAAACTCTTTACCTTTTTAAGCATGTCGGGAACAGATAAATCGCCGAAAAGTACTGCGAAAACACCAATCTTCATCTTATCGCCCTCACTTTGAAGTAATATTAGATTATACTTGGTTTATTTAGACAATGGTCTCTAAAGTCCTTCATAACAAGAAAACCTAGGCAGTTACATTACCTAGGTTGAATACGGAAGTATTGGCGCGCCTAGCAGGACTCGAACCTGCGCACCCGGCTCCGGAGGCCGGTGCTCTATCCTCTGAGCTATAGGCGCACATCATTATTAATAGTACACCCGTAATTATAACAGGAACCCTGCGAAAAAGCAACAGAGGAAACCCCTATAGTTGACAAACAAAAAGGGAAACGTTAAAATGAAAGTATCTATAACACACCCCCCGGGGGTGTGGGGGGTGGTTCTTGTGAAACAGAAGTTTGATGTAACAGGTATGACATGCACAGCTTGTTCTGCCAGTGTAGAAAAGGAGGTGCAGAAAATAGATGGTGTCAAATCAGTCAACGTAAACCTGCTGGCAAACAACATGATAGTCGATTTTGATGATAGCATTACGAATCATGAACTGATTATTGAAGCTGTAGAGAAAGCAGGTTACAATGCTTCTCTTATGTCAAAAGAAGGCAGCAACTCCACTGCTGTAAAAAAAGGAGCCCCTAACCCGGCCCAAGAGGAAATACGAGCAATGCAATATCGAACCATTGTCTCCTTTATCTTCATGCTTCCTCTAATGTATATTGCTATGGGGCACATGGTGGGCTTACCTACTCCATGGTGGATACAGGGGACTGAAAACGCTGCTGTTTTTGCCCTACTGCAGCTGCTCCTTACATTACCAGTTGTCTTCGTAAACCGACAGTACTACATTGTTGGATTCAAGACCCTATTTCATGGAGCACCTAATATGGATTCCTTGATAGCCATCGGTTCAGGAGCCGCTCTAGCCTATGGTATTCTTGCCACATTTCGAATAGGATATGGTCTGGGACACAATCAACTCCACTTAGTGGAACAATACTCTAAGGATTTATACTTTGAGTCAGCAGCCATGATCTTAACCCTCATTACACTCGGCAAATACTTGGAGGCACGCTCAAAAGGGAAAACGTCTGATGCCATTTCGAAGCTTATGGATTTAGCGCCCCAAACAGCTATCGTAGTACGAAATGACGAGGAAGTTGAAATCCCTGTTTCTGACCTACAGATCGGCGATATTGTGGTAGTCAAACCAGGACAGAATATCCCAGTTGATGGTGTAATTATCAGCGGCAGTTCAGCTGTAGATGAATCAACCTTGACCGGTGAAAGCATCCCTGTAGAGAAACAAGTTGGCGATCAGGTGTTCTCTGCCACCATTAACAAAACTGGTTCCTTTCGGTTTAAAGCTCAAAGAGTTGGGGACGATACAACCTTAGCCCAAATCATTCAGCTGGTGGAGGAAGCCAGCTCTTCGAAGGCCCCGATCGCCAAACTAGCAGACCAAATCAGCGGCATATTCGTACCCATCGTCATTGCTATTGCCCTTGGAGCCACTGTTGTGTGGCTGGTCCTAGGGTATCCCTTTGAATTTGCACTATCCATTGGAATTTCCGTACTCGTTATTTCCTGTCCCTGTGCACTTGGCTTAGCTACGCCTGTTGCAATCATGGTCGGTACAGGGCAGGGTGCATCCCATGGTATTCTCATCAAATCTGCCGAAGCTCTTGAGACCGCTCATACCATTAACACTGTAGTTTTGGACAAAACAGGCACCATAACAAAGGGAAAACCGCAGGTAACAGACGTATTGCCAGCACAAGGTGTTTCAGAAGAGCACCTGCTAACTATTGCCGCTGCCATGGAAAAACCTTCAGAGCATCCCTTGGCTGAAGCCATTGTCTCAGCCGCTGTCAACAGAGGGCTCCCGTTTCGGCCCGTACAGGAATTCCATGCAGTTTCAGGTAGAGGGATTGCTGCAGAGATAGATGGTCAGTTCTTTATCGCTGGTAATTTAGCATTTATCCGCGAGCATGAGATAGAGCCTGGTTCTTTTATAGAAATAGCCGATAAACTGGCGGATCAGGGCAAGACACCTATGTACTTTGCTGCTGACAAAGAGATTCTAGGTGTTATTGCAGTAGCTGATGTTCTAAAACCAACTAGTAAACAGGCGGTAGCAGAGTTTAAGGAAATGGGTATTGATGTAGTAATGCTGACAGGCGACAATCGCCGAACAGCAGAAGCTATCAGACGAACCCTGGAGATTGATAAGGTGATTTCGGAGGTTCTCCCTCAAGATAAAGAAAGGGAAATACGAGAATTACAGGACCAAGGTAAAAAAGTGGCTATGGTAGGAGACGGAATCAACGATGCACCCGCACTGGCTCGAGCAGACGTTGGTATTGCAATCGGAGCTGGCACGGATGTGGCAATCGAGTCAGCGGATATTGTTCTCATGAGAAACGATCTCCTTGATGCAGTAAGTGCTATCCAACTAAGCACTGCCACAATCCGAAACATTAAGCAGAATCTGTTTTGGGCATTCTTCTATAACACACTAGGTATCCCATTAGCTGCAGGTCTATTCTACCCGTTATTCGGCTGGAAACTGAACCCCATGTTTGGCGCGGCAGCCATGAGCCTTAGTTCTGTATTCGTAGTTACAAATGCCCTACGACTGAGACGATTTCGCCCTACAAGAAAAAATAAAAAGAGAGGAGATTCTTCTTGAAGAAAGTAATCAAAATCAGAGGTATGCACTGCCAACACTGTCAGAGCAGAGTAGAACAGGCCCTCAATGATCTTGAAGGAGTCACGGCTAAAGTAAATCTTAAGAAAGAAGAAGCGGTGGTTACACTAAGCTCGAGTCTCGATGAGCAAATTCTAAAAGATGCCATTCAAGAAGTGGGTTACGAAGTACTATCCATAAAAGACAAGAAAGGCCTCTTCAGTTAGGTGATAGCAGAATGAAATCAGACAAAACGAAAATCACCCGCCTCTTAAAAACGGCCCGTGGACAGATTGATGGATTACTTCGTATGGTGGAAGACGATCGTTACTGTATCGACATTTCCAATCAGTTGCTTGCTGTACAAGCCATCTTGCGATCAGTTAACAAAGAAATCCTTCACGACCACCTAAATCACTGTGTCCGCGAAGCTTTTGAAGAAGGCAGTGAACAAGAAAAAATCGAGGAAATCATGGAAATTATCGATAAAATTTCGAAGTAACAAATGGAAAGCCCAAAATCACTGCTAAAACAACCAATTTAACCCACAGCAAATACGGTGCTGGTTCTGATGGGAAGGGAAAACCGAAGACAGCAAAACTTCCGAAAATAATCGCCGTTCCTATGACGAGCACACCAATACCCGTCAGAATCAGCCTGCGAACTCGACTCATAACCACCCCTCCTACCTCAAAATATTCTGAGGGATCAATGCGAAAAACTGAAACAAAGTAAGCCAGAGCAGGATCATCACTATGTTTTCAAATGGTCCTCTTTGCTTTGTTTGAGCTAGCAGTAAATAAGTTCCTGCTGTCGCGAGAACAAAAGACAATCCATAATGAAGAAATCCAAAAAACTGAGGCGAAATTGAGGGTATTGGCAAATGGCATACAGTGCATAAAATAACCCCTACCAAAAATACGTGATACAGCAAAGGTTGTTTGCCATACAATTCCCATCTGAGTAACACAAAATACACTAATCCCCCTACTAAAGCAACACCTACATTACCTATTAGATAAACAAAGGAAAGCATCGCTGTACTGACCAGCAGGAATAACAGATGTACCCAAGGCGCTTCCTCATCAATCCCTATTTTTCGCCAAAGTGAAATTGGTTTCGGATATTGATTGTTAATGGTCTGTACTATATACCCACCATCTGTATCTGCCTGCAGCCAATATACGTAGAGATAGTCCTGAATGCTCAACACTTCCGGTCGAAAGGCAGCCTTGCGACCTACTGTGAGATTGGTCTGCTCAATCACCTTCCCTCCGTCATATACTCCGTCATGGATTTGCGGTCCGAAGCGCCCCACACCCTGCCAAATAATCCTCGATTGGGTAGAGCCCTCAACCAAACGGGGGCGACTTCCACGACCTAAAAGAACTGGTGAATCTATCTCGCCGTCATCATGAATTCTAGCCAGATAAATAAACAGTTGGCTAGTTTTTGGATGAGAAGAGGCCCAAGCTGCCTCAATGTAATCTTCCCTAGCGATCAGAGAAATCGCCCCGCCTTGCTGAAGATCCTGAATAGAACCACTTCCCATAACTTGCGGTCTTTCCCAGCCATGTTCCCCAAAGAAACTGTGATAAACTACGACACCTTGCTGAGAACTCTCAAACCAGACAATGTGGCGAACGCCTTGTTTGTCCACAACAATACTTGGCCGAATAGATAGATCCGAAGTATCTGAAATAGTGACTACATCACTTAATTGACCGTTGTGAATTCTCCCATACTTCACTTGGAAATACCTATCCCGTTCTGACCATACAATATGCATCGTATCTCCATCAAAAAAACCATTAAGGTCTTGAATATCATGGGGAGTATTCCATATCTCTACTATATCATGACCTTTATACGGTACATGAAATGTACTGTAACAGATAGTGTTCTCATTGGTTTCCCTTTTCAACCACGCAGCATGTCGTACACCATCTGAATCAATATAGAGTAAAGGATTATCCAGTTCTGCTTGGGAAACTAATACGATTTCCTCTCTCAGAGTTGTTCCGTCAAACAAGCGATATGTTAAGTCCAATTCCCGAAAATAGGAGCCGTCCATACTTAAAAAGCTAATACCAGCTTTATCATAACCTACTCTGAAGCGATCAGCAAAAATGCCGGTTTTAAAAAGAGACTCAACCTCTGACCAACCTTCTGGCCACAGCTCAATATAATCCCGAGCCTGAACTGGCTGGGCAATCAAGATGCACATAATAATGAAAACGTGAAAATAGAAATAACGTTTCAGGAACCTCACACCCTTTTCATTCATACTATAATTCTCTAGAAGGGTAGAACTTCCTGCGTAAAATGGTCTTGATCTCACGGTTCTTTTTACCTATAATAGAAGTTAGTAAGCGGATGTGGCTCAATGGTAGAGCATCGGCTTCCCAAGCCGAGGGCTGCGAGTTCGAATCTCGTCATCCGCTCCATTTTTTTGCTGGCGTGGCTCAGCGGTAGAGCAGTCGATTCGTAATCGACAGGTCGAGGGTTCAAGTCCCTCCGCCAGCTCCAGAGAGAAAATCAAAGGTGTCAGGTTTCCCTGACACCTTTTTTTGTTATTATTGTGCTTTATCTAGAGCGTCTACAGCCGCTTCTTTGAATTTCTTCCAAGTACCGGTTGCCCCTGTTACGTTGTCAACCTTTTCAGGATCTTGTGTCTTAACTAGACGCTCCTCCAAGGTCTGCTGGGCTTCAACTGCCAATTGATACGGATAGCTTTCATCTTTTACAGTTCCATCAGCATTGTACTCATCAAATGTAGCATTAGAAATCTTGCTGTCCTTAATCTCCAATTCGATAGTGCCATAATTCCCCCGTTCGTCCACAGCAGACTTTCCCTCAAACGTTCCATCTTTCCAGCCCATTCCATCTTGTCGTTGAGCATTCATATACAAAGCGAGTGCTAAAACAGCTACGATTACTATCACAATTCCCACAGTCTTATTCACCGCATTCCCTCCTCTTTTCATAATATGGGTTAAAATCAATAACCTTATTCAAAAAACTCCAGGCAGTTTTGCCTGGAGTTAATGGTTTTAATTGGCACCCCCAACCGGATTCGAACCGGTGCCTTCGCCGTGAAAGGGCGGTGTCCTAGGCCGCTAGACGATGGGGGCGTGGTGAGCCATCCGCGATTCGAACGCGGGACACCCGGATTAAAAGTCCGGTGCTCTGCCGACTGAGCTAATGGCTCTCTTATCACAAGTGATATCATAGACTAGAACGGGAGGGATGTCAACCCATTATCCGAATTCCTAAAATACAGAATTTACTAGCATCGTCTGATCTCGCCGTGGTCCCACAGAAACAATTTGAATGGGACAGCCTACCTGCTCCGAAAGGAACGCCAAATACTCTCTAGCCTTTTTTGGCAGCTCATGGAAACTCTTGATACCACTGAGATCCTGTTTCCAGCCTGGCAGTTCTGTATAGATTGGACGGCATTCCCTTAGGACAGCAGTATCCGTCGGGAAATGCTCAAGTCGCTCGCCCTTGTACTCATACGCTGTACAGACCTTGACCGTATCAAGAACATCCAATACGTCAAGTAAAGTTAAGGCTAACCCCGTTAAGCCATTGACTCGCACTGAATAGCGCAGCATAACAGCATCAAACCAGCCGCATCTCCTTGGACGCCCTGTTGTCGTACCATATTCCCGCCCACGTTCACGAATAAGGTTTCCTGTCTCATCCATAAGTTCAGTAGGAAATGGTCCTTCTCCTACTCTTGTACAATAAGCCTTTACAACTCCAACAACTTGATCAATGCGATTTGGTCCCATACCCAAACCTGCAGCAGCGCCGCCTGCTGTAGGATTTGAAGATGTAACGAAAGGATAAGTGCCGTGATCAATATCCAGCAAAGTACCTTGTGCCCCTTCACACAGGATGTTTTGTCCTTTCTGCCGTGCCTCATCAATAAGAAGGGATGTGTCAGTCATTAAGGGTACAATCTGTTCTGCATAACCAAGATATTCGTCTAAGATTTCGTCTTTCTCAAAACCGGGATGATTGTAGATTTTCTGCAGAATTCTGTTCTTGTCTGGCAGTACCTTATCTAGTGCCTCAGCTAAGGATTCCCTACTTCGGAGATCGTTCACCCTGATTCCAACCCTCTGGTATTTGTCGACATAAGCAGGCCCAATTCCTCGACCAGTTGTTCCGATTCTTTGTGAACGGCTTTCTTCTTCCAGTTGGTCAAGGGCACGATGATAAGGCATAATCAAATGCGCTTTATCGCTGATATGCAGATTACTTGTATTAATACCACCATCGCGCAAATACTGAATTTCTTGACACAGCACTTGTGGATCAATTACAACCCCGTTACCAATGACGCATACTTTGTCTTCATACAAAATGCCAGATGGAACCAAATGAAGCTTGTATTCAGTATCCCCTACTACAACTGTATGCCCCGCATTGTTTCCTCCCTGATAGCGGGCTACTACATCTGCTCTCGCAGCTAGCACATCAGTGATTTTACCTTTTCCTTCGTCTCCCCACTGAGTTCCAACCAAGACAACTACTGGCATAACTTCATCCTCCTTCGTTCATTGCAAAAAACCGTCTAGTATTATCTTCCGTAATAGATACCACATCCTCCACATCAACACCATGAATGGAAGCGAGCTTCTCAGCCGTATGAACAAGATAAGCAGGTTCATTGCGCTTTCCCCTGTGTGGATGGGGAGTCAAATACGGACAATCTGTTTCAAGCATTACTCTCTCCAAGGGGATTTTGGCTGCTACAGCTCGTAATTTATGAGCATTCGAAAAAGTAATAGGTCCCCCAAACGAAAAGTAATGTCCTAATTTCTTGTACTCTTGAGCCATTTCCCAGCTCCCTGAATAACAGTGCAACAGACAGGACACGTCTGGGTAGTCCTGTACAATTTGAAGTGTATCCTGGGCGGCCTCACGAGAGTGAATTACTACAGGTTTCTTTACTTCTCGAGCTAGGCTAAGATGATCTCGAAAAACAGCCCGCTGAATCTCACGAGGTGAGTTGTCGTAGTAATAGTCAAGCCCTGTTTCACCTATGGCTACGACTTTAGGATGTTCCAGCAGCTGCCGTATATGGTCTAGAATCGCAGGAGTACATGTCTGTGCATCATGAGGATGCACTCCCACAACTGCATATAGATCAAGATGTTCCTCAGCTAGTTCGACGGCGCGCTTCGATGACTCTAAGTCATACCCCACATTAATAACAGCCTTCACTCCAGCCAAACGAGCCCTAGCCAATACTTCCTCCAAATCAAGAGAAAACTTCTCATCATTCAAGTGAGCATGACTATCAATCATGTTATTTCACCCTGCTCCCAGCTGGCATTGCAGACGAAACGGATACTAGCTCCAATTTCCCATCAGGCGTGCTCGCTGCCAGCAGCATTCCCTCAGAACGTTCTCCACGCAGTATAGCTGGTTTTAGGTTCTTTACAACAATAATTCGTTTACCCACTAATTCAGTCGGCTCATAGTGCTTGGCAATTCCTGCTACGATCTGTCGTTCTTCATCACCGAGATCCACCTGCAGTTTCAATAGTCGATCTGCACCCTTGACCCGCTCAGCCTTTAGGACTACTGCAACAACTAGTTCACACTTCATGAAGTCATCAATACTGATAAGGCCATTCTCAGGTTTATCATCCGTCTTTTTCTGCTTTTTCTTCTGTTTCTCTTTGACCTTGTCTTCCTTCTCATCCTCTTTCACTTCTATCCGAGGGAAAATAGGGTCACCTTTTTTAGTACGGGTCCCCGCTTTAAGACCTCCCCAAACAGTATCCTCTAATGTCTGTTTATCTAAGGCGTCTGTAATACCCAGCTGGATCCAGATCTTCTCACCAGTATCTGGTAAGAATGGCTTCACAACCAGTGCAACAATTCTGAGGCATTCCACCAAGTTGTACATTACAGTACAGAGTTCGCCTTGAGACGCTTCCTCTTTCACCAGATTCCAAGGTGCTCTTTGGTCCACATATTTGTTAGCTTTACCCACTAACTGCCAAATGCGAATCAAAGCTTCATTAAGTTTTAGCCCTTTGATCAACTCATCTACTGCAGTACCTGTTTCGCCAGCGAAAGTAGCGAATTCTCGATCAAGCTCTGTGCTCTCCTGTGGCTCAGGAACAACGCCGTCAAAATAACGATTCAGCATAGACAAAGTTCGATTCAAGAGATTACCCAAATCATTGGCTAAATCTGCATTAGTTCGTTCAATTAAAGCTCGACGAGAGAAGTTCCCATCTTGCCCAAAAGAGATCTCCCTCATTAGGAAGTACCGAATAGCATCTACACCAAACTCATCGATAAGCACATTGGGGTCAACTACATTACCTTTCGACTTAGACATCTTGTCACTGTCAAATAATAACCAACCATGACCAAAGACAGTCTTAGGCAGAGGTTCTTCAAGAGCCATAAGAATAATAGGCCAAATAATGGTGTGAAACCGCATGATTTCTTTCCCGACCAAATGAACATCTGCCGGCCACCATTTGGCTTTCTTATCATCGTCATCGGGATAACCAACAGCTGTCAAATAGTTGGTAAGAGCGTCAAACCACACATAGATCACATGGTTTTCATCAATAGGAACAGGAATGCCCCAATCGAAGGTAGTGCGAGAAACACACAAGTCCTCCAGCCCGCTCTTAATAAAGCTCACCATTTCGTTGCGGCGGGCTTCAGGCTGAATAAATTCGGGATGCTTCTCAATATGATCCAACAATCGGTCCGCATATTTACTCAGCTTAAAGAAGTAGCTCTCTTCTTCTACCATCTCAACAGGGCGTCCACAATCTGGGCAATTCCCATCTACCAAGCGGTTTTCTACCCAAAATGTCTCACAAGGTGTGCAGTACCAGCCTTTATAGGTGCTTTTGTATATATCACCTTTGTCGTATATCTTCCGAAATACAGTCTGCACAGCTTTATGATGTCTTGGTTCTGTGGTTCGCACAAAATCGTCATACTCTATGTTTAGGTTTTCCCAAAGTTCCTTGAAAGAAGCTACGATTTCATCAACGTATTGCTGAGGTGCAATTCCTTTTTCCTCAGCCGCTCGCTGAATTTTCTGACCGTGCTCATCAGAACCTGTCACAAAATAAACTTCTCGCCCAGCGAATCGATGCCACCTAGCTAATGAATCGGCTACAGTAGTAGTATAGGCGTGACCAATATGCAGGTGATCACTGGGATAATAAATTGGTGTCGTTAGATAGAAACGTTCCTTATTCATCACAAGTCCTCCTTTGTCAGTAAAATAAAAAAACCTCCCAGTCCACTCGGGACGAGAGATGCACTCACGTGGTACCACCCAAATTCGCTGCACCTAACACAGCCTCATAAGGTATGTTCATCAACCATACCAAGGGCACGATAACGGGTCCCACCCGGCAGAGCTTACTAACAGTTCAGCCAGCAGTTCATGGGCCATGTTCTGCATACAAGTTTTCATCAGCTTTCACCTTGTCTGACTCTCTTTAGAAAACTTCTATGCATACTCTTCCCAATCATTACCGATAAATATACTAACACTGAAATTTTAGCCTTTATCCCAAGCTTTGTCAAGACTACAACCAGAAAGCCATACTCATAATAACATAGAATGATAGGTGAGAAGAGGCATGATCCCTTGAAAAAACAAACAGCAGTACAGTTTGCAGTCCTATGCGGTGTCCCCTTTGTCATGGTTTTGGGAAACTCCATGTTGATTCCAGTTTTTCCTCAAATGAAAGAGGTTATGCGGCTCACCCAATTTCAAGTTGGACTGATTGTCACTTTCTTTTCTGTCCCTGCAGGCATTCTCATACCACTGGCTGGATTCCTCTCTGACCAATATGGACGAAAAACCATTATGGTACCCGCTCTGTTTGTTTACGGAATTGGAGGATTAGTATGTGGCTCCGCAGCCCTATTTCTGAAGAACCCATACCCTGCTCTTCTCGCAGGACGGGTAATTCAAGGGATGGGTGCTGGCGGTACCTACCAATTGGCCATGGCCCTTACTGGGGATATTTTCCAAAGCAAGGAAAGAACGAAAGCATTGGGTTTACTAGAGGCTTCGAACGGCCTTGGAAAAGTAGTAAGCCCCATACTAGGTTCGCTCATTGCCTTGGTTAGCTGGTACGCTCCCTTCTTCGTGTACGGCATATTAGCTTTCCCTATTGCTGTTGGAGTATGGCTCTTGGTAAAGGAAAGACCACGGGAAAATAACAAGGAAGGTTTTAAGGACTATTGGTACAAGCTTAAAGGGGTCTTTGCAGAGAAAGCGAGACTGCTTTTGGCATCATACTTTGTGGGCATGGTTGCCCTCTTCCTATTGTTCGGGGTATTGAGTTATGTTTCTGATATTCTCGAATCAGAATACAGACTTTTTGGATTGTTAAAAGGTCTCGTACTAGCTATCCCCGTGTTTGCCATGGCTGTCACCTCCTATGGAAGCGGTGCCCTTCTCTGTAATAACAAAAAATTTTGGAGACCTGTAATCATTGGAGGTATGGTAAGCTGCGGAATCACCCTCTCTTTGCTTCCCCTATTTACCAATTTAGTTCCCTTTATGACAATCCTCTTTTTTCTAGGAGTCAGTATTGGCATCCTTCTTCCGCCGATTAACTCGTTGATTACTGGGGCTACAAGTACGGACCGACGAGGAATTATTACATGCCTTTATGGAACGGTTCGTTTCTTTGGAGTGGCCATTGGTCCACCCACGTTCGGATTAACAGTTGAGTACGGAAAATGGGTCATGTTCCTAGGTGCAGCCGCCATCGCGGGAATTGCTGCCTTGATTGGTTGCATGTTTATCACCCTCCCAAGCAATAGTGAATAATATGCTACTATCTTCACAATTTGGGAGGAGACCAAGATGGCAATCGTTGGAAGTAATGGTGCCTGGCATTCTGTAGTAACTCTACCAGAAACTAGGCGTTATTCAAAACCTCGAACAAATGGGATTACGATGGTAATCGACAAAGGGCTTGGTTTAACTGAGACACGAGATTTGCTGGAAATGGCAGCAGACCATATTGACTTTCTGAAAATCGCTTTTGGCAGTTCTGCCCTTTATCCAACCTATCTTATGAAGGAAAAAATTAATTTGGCTAGAGAACATGGCGTGCACGTTTATCCTGGCGGAACCCTATTTGAAATTGCCGCTTATCAAGGGATGACAGAGGAGTTTTTTCAGCGCGCACATGAATTAGGCTTCACCTATATTGAAATCTCCGAAGGAACAATTGATCTGCCAAGAACGTTGAGAAGCGAATGTATTCGCCGTGCGTTAGGACACGGATTTGGAGTTCTATCAGAAATAGGAAAAAAAGACAAAACCATAAAAATCCAACCAGCAAGAGCTGTAGAGCAGATCTACGAAGACCTGCAAAACGGTGCTGAGAAAGTGATCATTGAGGGTAGAGATTCAGGAAAAGGAGTCGGAATTTACAATGAGTACGGTGAAGTAAACGATGAGCTCCTTGATGCTTTGATTGCTGGCGTTAAGACGGCTCACAAGCTGATCATTGAAGCTCCTCAAACCAGTCAGCACAATCATCTTCTTTTGAAATTGGGTCCCAACGTTAATCTGGGAAATGTTCAGCCTCACGATGTATTAACACTAGAATCTACTAGAGTGGGCTTACGAGGAGATACCTTACGAAACTGTTTAAAGCATGCTCCCAAATCTTTCTAATTTTGCCTCTTTTGTGATCGTATAAATTGACTATTCTTGGAAAATAAGGTATAATAATGTCAAGATATGTCGATTTATATCGAAAAGACGTAAGGAGGTTCGACATTGAAAGCTACTGGGATTGTGCGGAAGGTTGACGATCTTGGCAGAGTCGTATTACCCATAGAATTAAGACGTAGTCTAGGTATTAAAGAAAAAGACCCTTTGGAAATCTACGTTATGGACGATCAGATTGTCCTGCGGAAGTCTTCTATGATGTGTGTTTTCTGCGGCAGTGGTGAAGACGTGACTGAGTTTCGCGGAAAAGGCATCTGTCACTCATGCCGTTCAGATCTTAAGTCTTAGACTTAGAATCCAACGCTATTTCATAGACTCGATTTTTTGGAAGGCGATATTCCTGGCTCACCTCTTGAACAGCGGTTTTTCTGCTTAAACCCTGCTCCAAGCGTTCATTTAGAGCCCGCCGAATATCGTCTTCTTCGATCTGACCTTCCGGTCTGCCTTCTCCACCTGCAACTGTAATGACAAATTCGCCCCGTGGAGCATGGGTTTGAAAATGATCCAAGATTTCCTTGAGTGAGCCTCGCAGTGTTTCTTCAAAACGCTTCGTAAGCTCTCTCGAAACAGCTGCTTGTCTATTTCCCAAATTCTCTATAAGATCCTGTAGTGTTATACAGAGGCGATGGGGAGCCTCGTAAAAGATAACGGGAAAAGGCAGATCCTTAAGCGACTTTAGGGCATCAATCCGTGCTTTCCCTTTTCGAGGCAAGAAACCATAGAACAAGAAATGATCTTGGGCTAGTCCGCTCTGGACGTAGGCTGTAATAGCTGCATTCGCCCCCGGCAGTACAGTAACTGGTATTCCTTCTTCAATTGCTGCCCTAATCAGTAAAGCACCTGGATCAGATATCCCTGGCATTCCCGCATCTGAGACAAGTGCTGCAGTACTGCCCTCTTTTAAGAACGAAATAATCTCCTCTAGTTTATCCCGCTCGTTATGTTCATGAAGACTGGTTAGTCGATTCTTGATCTGAAAATGATTCAACAGTCGACGAGTATGACGTGTATCCTCTGCAGCAATGCAGTCTACTTCTT
>JAAYRO010000132.1 GCA_012518735.1 Bacillota bacterium | reverse complement strand
ATCCCGAACTCGCTGCTGCCGTCAATCCTAGCTGCATCCAGTAAGTCATCGGGGATTGTCATACAAAACTGCCGCATCATAAAGATTCCAAAAGCACTGGACAGGCTTACTACAATCAGACCTGTATAGGTGTTAACCAGGCCAGCCCGATAAGCCATAACGTATAAAGGAACAATGGTGACAGGATAGGGGATCATCATTGTGGCCAAAATCAGCCAGAAGATAAAGCCCCGGCCTACGAACTTGTATTTGGCAAACCCAAATCCAGCCATTGACGCGGTCAGTACTGTAACTACCGTTGGAATAACGGAGGTAATAATAGTATTGAGATAGTAACGGGCGAAAGGCAGGCGGGTGAATACTTCCTTATAGTTGGATAAGGTCGGTTCATTTGGAATAAATGTTGGCGGGAACTGCATCACTTCCCGGATATTCTTAAACGATCCTAACACCATCCAGAGAAAAGGAATGAGCATGGTGAAGCCGATGGCTATAAGAGCAACATATGTTAGAACAACCTTGATCTTGCCCAGTGCCACATGACGCTGCCCTTTTGAATGATCGAGATTCCTATTCTGCGTCATAGTTGACACCCTTTCCAAGAAACTTCCAGTCAATAAACGTAATAACAAGTGTAATGAGGAATAAACCAACGGACATGGCTGCTGCATAACCCATTCTCAGGTCAGTAAATGCTGTGTTGAAGATATAGAACACAATAGTCATAGTGCTGTTTAATGGTCCACCCTGTGTCATGATGTTCATTTGGGTAAAGGCCCGCAGAGCACTCATGGTTGTAGTAATTACAATCAAGAGTGTTGTTGGTTTCAGCAGGGGCACTGTAATATAGCGGAGCTTCTGCCAGTAGCCAGCACCGTCAATTTCAGCTGCTTCGTAATAGCTGCGGGAAATGCCCTGCAGTGCAGCAAGATAGATGATCATGTTTCCACCAACTGAAAGCCAAATTCCCATGGCCACAATAGATCCCATGGCCGTCTTAGGGTCGTTGAGCCAGTTGCGGGGCGCCATTCCAAAAAGTCCAATAATGTAATTGAGAATTCCAGTTCTCCGGTCGTAGATCCACATCCAAATTACAGACGCTACTGCAATAGGAGTTACCATAGGTAAGTAATAAATAGTCCGAAAGATAGTGATTCCCCTGACTTTACTGTTTAGGAGCAGAGCCAATAGGAGTGAAAAGATAACGACACCTGGAATAAGCCAGATCGCGTAGCGGAATGTGTTCTTCAGAGAAAGCCAGAAAAGTTCATCGCCGATCATCCGCTCATAGTTGCGCAGACCAACCCACTTGAATTTAGGGGATATGATTGACCAATTGGTAAAGCTTAAACCGACCCCAACAATGGCCGGAATAAAAGTTACCATTAGGTAGAATAAGACCCCTGGAAAAATAAAAACGTAAGGTGCAATTTTACGTTGTATTCGGTACCACATTTTGTTCCCACCTTTAAACCATGTTAGAAGATAAAAGGGGAGGAGCTTGCCCCTCCCCCAAAAAGGATCGAATCTATAGTTCTTCTAGAATCACGTCTCTGTAGATCTTCTCTGACTCGTCGGCTAACCAATCAAAAGCAGATTCAACACTTTCGCCAGCGATAGTCACTTTTTGAATAGCGGCTCGGATTGCAGCATCCATTTGGGACAAAGCTTCAAATGGATAAGGAACAGCCGAATTCAATGAAGCAAGTGGTGCAGCTAGTAAAGGCTCAGTTTCTAAAAGAACAGGATCATTTAAGAGATTGACTCTAGCTGGTAACTCACCAGTTTCCAAGGTCCAGGCTCGCTGTGCCTCTTCAGAGGTGAGGAATTCAATCCATTTAGATGCTAGTTCTGCATCTTTTGCGCCAGAGCTTGCTACATATGCCCAGTTAGTCATAACGTTTGTGCGCGGTTCGCCTTCTTTTCTTGCTGGAATTTCAGCAATACCGATAGGTAAGTCTGGATGGCTGCTGCGGAAGCTGCCGAGCATAGCTGGGTGAGCCATGACCATGCCTAATTCGCCTTCTTTAAAAGCCGTCCAGCGAGAACCAAAGTCAGGATCCTCTACACCATATTCAACGACCCAATCGGCTGCAAACTTGAATCCTTCTAGACCCTGCGGATTGTTAAAGAGTGCTTTACCATTTTCGTCTTGGAATTCTGTACCAGTTTGAGCAATGAGGGACCAGAGAACAGGACCATAGTTACCATGAGCTAGTCCCATGCGGTACATGACGCCATCTTCCCGCTCTGTGATGAGCAGTGCTGTTTCAATAAGTTCATCCCAAGTTTCTGGAGTCTTTTCAATTCCAACCTCTTCAAAAATCTCTGTGTTGTAGAAGAGAACGATGGTTTGAACGTCTGTTGGTAAGCCGTAGAATTTCCCGTCTTCATCAACTAAGTAGTCAATTGTGCTTGGTATAAATTCTTCAGCAGCTAATTCGTGATCGATCTGCAGTTCTTGAATAACTTCATAATAGCGATAACGGGGAACGTCGCCGGCCCTTAGTTGAAACACATCTGGACCAGAACCAGCAGCAATAGCTGGAAGTAACTTCATATAATAGTCGTTTATAGGAATACTTTCAAACACAATTTTGACACCTGGGTTTTGTGCTTCGAATTCTTCGGCGAATCTCCGAACCATTGCCTCTCTAGCAGGCGAGTGGTGCTGCCAGTGAACAATTGTCGTTTCGGCAAAAACCACGGAGCTTAAGGCCAAAATAGTAACTACCGTTAGAACCATCATTAGACTAGATTTTTGCAGTTTCATTAATAGACCTCCTTTGAGTTTTCCAGTACGACACGATTTTAGGATAATGGACTAATTAGTCTTGTACCTCCTTTCATTATGCAAGACTAAGATCAGCAATGACCGGTAAATGGTCAGATGCCCAATTGTTTAGGACCCGAAGATCATGGACATGGATTTCGGGTGAGACAAAAATGAAATCAATCCTAGCATTTGCTTGATATGGATCTGGTGAATGATAAGCAAAGGTAGGCAGCTCTTTTTCAGTCTCTATTGCTGCATCTACTAGGATTTGAGTTATATAATTATAGGTGGGAGAGCCAGGCTGCTCATTCCAGTCACCTACAAGAACAACAGGATTCGGTTTCTTTTCAATGTAGTCTGCAATAATCTCAATATGGATCAACCGCTCTTTTTCGGATAAACCGAGATGAGTAGAAATAAAAGTGAGAGGTTTTCCATCAATCACTGTGTCAACTACGGCTAGAGACCGATTTTCTCTTGTATTATGTTTAGGAAGGACAATCTTATCCTGCCTCTCGATAGGGAGGGATGTAAGGACTGCGTTCCCAAATCCGGCCCATTTATCCTCGCCTTTTAGAGATGTGCGAGTTAATATGGCTGGAGAATAAACATATCTCATATTCGTCTTTTTTGCAAGATGTTCAGCTTGATGAACATTCTGCGACCGTAATGGGTTATATCGATCTACTTCTTGGAGACCAACTAACTTGGCTTTAGATTGGGTAATGATTTGACCGATTCGATCAAGGTCCAAAACATCATCTTTGCCTCTGCCGCAGCGAATATTATAGGTCATTACTGAGAATACTGTTCTTTCAGAATCTGCCATTGTCTAAGCCTCCAAAATAGACTACTTTGTTTTTCAAGAGTACAAAGTAGAAATGAAATTAACAGTGAAACAACATACTAACATAATTCTAGCACATGGAAGGATAGGGTGCAAGCATTAATTGTCTACAGAGGAAACAGCGGCTATATTAAGGAAATGATTGACAGACCTCGAAAGTACTTGTAAACTAAAGATAGTGAATGTACCATTTTTCATGTTCTAAACTTTATTCGGGTACAGGATAAACTAACAGGTTTGGAGGTTTTGAAATGATCAAAGTTGGCATGATTGGGGCTGGCTGTATGGGAGGAGTACATGCGGCTGCCTACAAGCGCTTAACGGAAGCCCGCTTAGTAACCATTTGTGATCTCAAGCGAGAGAAGGCTGAGAAATTAGCGGGAGACGGGGTACAAGTGGTCACCGATTACCACGATATTCTTCAAGATCCAGAAATCGATGTGGTAGATGTCTGCTTACCAACGTATCTTCACAAAAAGGTTGTACTAGAAGCAGCTGCTGCCGGTAAGCATGTGTTTTGTGAAAAGCCTATTGCTCGCAGTGTTGAAGATGCAGAAGCCATGGTCAAGGCATGTAAAGACGCTGGTGTCAAGCTCGGCGTGGGCCATGTCGTTCGATTCTTCCCTGACTATTACAAAGTAAAGGATGTCTTGGCTGGTGGTGCGATTGGGGAAGCAAAGGTAATTAGAGCAAGCCGAGGCGGCGCGTTTCCAGCTTGGCCCGAGGACAATTGGTATGCAGATTATGCAAAAAGCGGTGGGCCTATTGTTGATCTAATTATTCATGATTTTGATTTTCTACGATGGGTGTTTGGTCCAGTAAAACGAGTTTTTGCAAAGAGTTTAACAGGAAAGCACCATATGCTGGATCACGCATTAGTAACGCTGCGGTTTGAAAACGGGATTATTGCTCATGTAGAAGGCAGCTGGGCTCAGCCTCCGGGAACACCGTTCGCGACTACCTTAGAGATTGCAGGTACAAAAGGTCTTTATGAATACTCTAATCAAGATGCCATGCCCATTATGCTGCGGACTGCAGAAGGAGAAGCTCGAGCCTCAGCTGTTCCTGAAAGTCCTTTGGCTGTAGAACCGTATACGGCACAACTGCAGGCCTTTATAAAGAGCATCATAGATAATACAGATGTACCGGTTCCAGGCGAAGAGGCCATTGAGGCACTAAAGATTGCGCTGGCTGCTTGCGAATCGGCTGAAACTGGCGAAGTAGTTTGGTTGGGAGGTGCCACTCGTGGTTAAAGTAGGTCTTATAAGTCTAGCACATATGCACGGT
>JAAYRO010000131.1 GCA_012518735.1 Bacillota bacterium | reverse complement strand
GGATTATTCTTGAAATCCTCAGGCAGATACTCCTCAGCCGCTTTATTCGGACTTGTGAAATTTGTTATTTCAGCAATTCTAGCCGCCACCTTGGGCTGCATCAGGAAATTCAGGAACTTGTAAGCCCCATCTTTATTAGGTGCCTTTTTCGACATCACGAAGGAATCGATGAAAATGGGCATACCCTCCGTTGGGAATACTGGTTCAAGTTTGCTGTTAGCAGCCTTCCCCTTTACAGCCTGGTTGGAATACATAAAGCCTGCCACTGCTTCCCCGTTTACTAAAGAATCTTCTGGGGTATTCGTCTCAAAACGTACAATATTAGGTTTCAAGGCAAACAGCTTCTCCTTTGCTTCTGCCACCTTCACCGGATCCGTTTCGTTATACTCATAACCTAAGGCTTTCAGTGCGATTCCCATGATCTCCACCGACCAATCCACGACCACAACATTATTCTTTAATTCTTCCTGCCACAAGTCATTGTAGCTGGTAATTGGATTTGCTCCCAATTTTTCCACTGCTTCAGGGTTAACGAGCAAAAAGGATGTAGAAATGGCGTAAGGTATAGAGTATTCATCTTGCGGGTCATAATAGTTGCCTTGGTAAACAGGATTAATGTTAGCGAAGTTAGGCAGCTTGCTCTTATCTAAGCTTTCTAGCATTCCGTTTTGTCTTAGAATGTCCACCATATAATCAGTTACTACCGCTAGATCGTACTGATCAGGATTCGCTTCAAGTAAGGACTGCATATCTTCATTAGACGTAACTTCCTTGTAGTTCACTTTAATACCAGTTTCTTTCTCGAATTCGTCAATGATAACCCGAGGAATAAAATCGCCACCCCAGGTCATAAGGTTAATCTCACTGACTTTCTCCTTCTTAGTACAGCTAGTTAAGGTTAGGGCTAAAACGGCAATCACTAGGGCAATGAGAACCTTTTTGAATTGGATTTTCTTCAATTGGAAACCTCCTTTGTTTTGCTGTTTCTATTGGTGAGTTGGCTAAAGCCAACAATGAAAAACGTGCCTACTAATATCAAAGTACACAATGCGTTTACTTTAGGAGTGACACCCACTCGCATCATGGAAAAAATATGGACAGGTAAAGTAGTAGATCTGGGACCAGACATATAAGTCGAAATAATCACGTCATCTAAAGACATGGCCAAAGCTAATAAGGATGCGGTAATGATCGAAGGGGTGACCAGTGGCAAAACAATGGTCTTGATAGTCTGCCATTTTGTTGCCCCTAAATCCCTTGCAGATTCAATAATGGATTTATCAATTTCCCGCAGTCTGAGTTGAACCATAATATACACATAGGGTACACAAAAAAGAGAATGGGATAGAACCAATGTCAAATGTCCAAACGGGAGCTCCAAAGCGTTGAAAAACATCAGAAGTGAAACACCCAGGGCAACTTCGGGAACGAGTAAGGGTAAAATCATTACTCCCTGGATAGTCTTTTTCATTTTCTCCGTTACAGACATGGAAATAACAGCGGTAGCTGTACCGAGTATGGCTGATAAAATGGCAGTTAAAAGAGCTACTTGGATGCTTATTTTAAAGGATTCTGCGATCACTCTGTCTCTAAACAATTCCCTATACCAATCTAAAGTGAAACCGGTCCACTGGGCCGTGGAGGGACTGGCATTAAAGGAATACAAGATCACACTAAGCACCGGAAGATATAATAAGACGAAGAAAAGCGATAGATAGAAAACACCAAATCCATTAGTCTTAGTCTTCATAGAAATAATCCTTCCCTATTATCCTTCGTAACCCTGCCATAGAGAGACATGGTGAGTAAGACTAGAATAATCATTCCCACCGAAAAAGCTGCAGCAAGTGGTCTGTTTCTGCCTTTAGTCACTTGGGAGTTAATTAAATTGCCCAAGAAGACCGTGTTTCCGCCTCCTAAAAGATCGGAGATAAAATAAAGACCCAAAGCGGGGATGAAAACTAAAGTAAATCCCCCAGCTATGCCAGGTATGGTTAGGGGAAGTGTAATGTTAAGAAATGTTTTCCATTTACCGGCCCCCAAATCATACGAGGCCTCAAGTAAAGACTTATCCAGCTTGTCAACGGAATTAAAGATGGCAATAACCATAAAGGGAATCAGCATATAGGCAGTACCAACGAGAGTGGTACCGAACTTATACATCATGGGAATGGGCTTTTCAATGAAATTAAGGGCCAACAGAACGTTATTAATAATCCCTGTATTACCTAGGAGAATTATCCATCCGTAGGTTCGAAGTAGACTTGAGATCCAAAAGGGAAGCATAATTAAACCTATGGCTAAGGAACGTTTCTTAGGTTCTAGATTTGCTGTAATATAGGCCACAGGATAACCGATGATGAGTGTCACAAGGCCCGTAAGCAGTGCTAATAGAAAGGAATTGAGAAAGACCCTTAAGTAAATGGGATCGAAAACCCTTCTGTAGTTATCCATCGTAAATTGAAAGACGATATTCCCCAAATTATCCCTAGATAGAAAACTTAG
>JAAYRO010000016.1 GCA_012518735.1 Bacillota bacterium | reverse complement strand
CTGCCAAGGGGAATCACCTCATGGACCTTACATTCTAGATTCACAGGACATTCTTGAATGAGGGGTCCTTTGACTTTTTCTCCTCGTATGGGTGTAAATCCACATTCTTGAAATTTATCATGGTCACGTCCTGATACAATACCGCAGTGATCGACCAGTTCTACCTGGCTTGCTTTCGGCATATTGATCACAAATTCTCCCGACTCCTTGATTATATCATAGGAATACCGTTCCGGTCTGATGCCAAGTCCCACCATAACTGGATCGGAACATAAAACACCGGCCCAAGCTAGGGTAATAATATTTGGTCCCACCGATCCCTCACAGCTGACTAGAACTACAGGGAGGGGATACATCCAAGTACTGGGTTTACGGATAATCTTTGTCACATTCTCAGCCCCCTATTCCTCAACCGGCATGGCCTGATACACCTGCTTCCCAACAGTCCAAGTGAACTCATTAGCCGTATACTCCTGAATCATCTGCCGAGTTGATTTCATCTGTTCCTCAAAAAGGAGAAGGTGAAATGTTACATCCGCAAGATATTCTGTATCTGCTATAATGATCCCTGCATTCAGCAATTCATTCTGCACTTTTCCAGAAAAAACGTAATCTACAGTTACAGCAACCTCCCTGGCAGGCACCATCCGCACAATTCCTGCTTTCATCAGCGCTTCTCTGGCCGCTCCTCCATAGGCTCGGATTAAGCCACCTCTCCCTAAGAGGGTGCCTCCAAAGTAACGAGTCACCACCACAACTGCGTTTACAACTTCGTGAGCTTTCAAAACTTCCAGCATGGGCAGACCCGCTGTCCCACTAGGTTCATTATCATCACTGTATTTCTGAACTTCCTGATTGGTGCCAATAATGTAGGCGGGTACGTTATGGGTGGCATCCCAATGCTCTTTCCGTACTTCATCAATGAATGCTTCCGCCTCTTCACTGCTGCTGACTGGTTTGATTCTCCCAATGAATTTGGACTTTCGCTCAATCATGGTGATCTCTGCCGCTTTTGCGACTGTTCTGTATTCAACCAGCACCTAAATCACCTCGCCTTACTGTTCCACATTGGCTTTGATTCTTCCTTCTAGATCTGTTATTGTTATCTGGAGGAGGATTTCTATGGACATAGTTAAGCAATTGGCGGATGAACTGTCTATACGAACAAGACAGGTGGAGCAGACCATTGCCCTGCTTGATGAGGGAAACACCATTCCCTTTATTGCTCGTTATCGTAAAGAGGCTACCGGCGAGTTAGATGAAGTGGTCATCCGCTCTTTGGCAGAACGTTTAACCTACTTACGGGGACTTCAGGAACGAAAAGAAGAAGTAACCCGCTTAATTGAGGAACAAGAAAAACTTACACCGGAAATTGAAGCGGCTATTAAAGGAGCCGTTACCTTACAAGAATTAGATGATATTTACCGACCCTTTAGACCAAAAAGACGCACTCGCGCATCAATGGCTAAAGAAAAAGGACTTGAACCTCTCGCCCAGAAAATCTTGGCCCAAGGTCTTGAGTCCCTAGAGGAACTTGCTGAATCATTCATATCTGACGAAGTACCCACGATTGAGGATGCTAAACAAGGGGCCCTGGATATTCTGGCAGAGCAATTTTCTGATGACCCGAAACTGCGTGGTCTTGTCCGGAAGTTTACGTATGATACAGGATTAGTTACTTGTGAAGGAACAGAGGATCCTGAGATTCAAGAAGCGCAGGAATTTCAAATGTACTTTGATTATGTGGAGGAAATTCGTAAGATTCCACCCCACAGAATTCTAGCCATTAATCGGGGAGAACGACTCAAGGCGTTGAAAGTCAAGATCGGAGTAGACGTGGTTAAAATCAACCTGATGCTTCAAAAACAGGTAATTACTAATCAAAACTCACCAGCAGTGCCCTGGATTAAAGAAGCAATCGAGGATGGTTACGACCGGCTGATGGCTCCCAGTATTGAAAGGGAAATACGAAACAGCCTGACAGAGACTGCCGAAGAACATGCTATTCGGATTTTCGCAAAAAACCTGCAGGATCTTTTGATGCAGAGCCCAGTACGGGGACGCAATGTGTTAGGCATCGATCCTGCTTTTCGCACCGGGTGTAAAGTTGTGGCACTGAATGAGTTTGGGGATCTTTTAGAATACACCACAATCTACCCCCACGAGCCCCAAAAAAAATGGGCTGAGGCCTTAAGCACCTTAGAATCCTTAGTGAAAAAGCATGACATTTCCCTGATTACGATTGGTAATGGTACTGCCAGTAGAGAAACGGAACAACTGGTGGCCGAGCTGATTAGGGAGTTGTGTCCAAATCTGCAGTATTTGGTGACGAATGAAGCCGGTGCTTCTGTTTATTCTGCCTCCGATTTGGCCCGCCAAGAATTTCCTGATTTAGATGTCTCTATTCGGGGAGCCATTTCCATTGCCAGACGGGTACAAGATCCCTTAGCCGAATTAGTGAAGATTGACCCTAAATCCATTGGGGTTGGTCAATACCAACATGATGTGAACCAAAAAGAGCTCTCCACCACCTTAGGAACGGTTGTAGAAAGCTGTGTAAACCATGTGGGAGTAGAGTTAAACACCGCTTCGGGTGCCCTTTTGAAGCATGTTTCTGGGTTGTCTGCGAAAGTCGCTAACGAGGTTGTCAATTACAGGCAGACCAACGGCAGCTTTAACAAACGATCAGAATTGAAAAAGGTAAAAGGCTTAGGACCAAAAACCTTCCAACAAGCCGCGGGTTTTCTACGGATTGCTGATGGGGACGAACCTTTAGATAATACCGCCGTGCACCCAGAGTCTTATCCTTTGGCCCTCAAGATTTTGGAGCAAATCGGTTACACAGAAAGTGACCTGCAGGATCGGGAGCGTTTAGCCGAAATGCGCGTGCAGTTAAAGACCCTAGATCCTAAGAAGTTAGCCCAAACCCTCGATGCAGGGGAACCTACCATTAGAGATATTATCGATGCTTTAGGTCAACCGGGCCGTGATCCCAGAGATGAACTTCCCGCTCCACTCTTTAGGGCTGATGTTTTGAGCATGGAAGATTTAAGACCGGGAATGGTTTTACAGGGTACTGTGCAAAATGTGGTAGACTTTGGGGCCTTTGTAGATATTGGAGTGGAAAAAGCTGGACTAGTTCATATTTCCCAACTGAGTGACCGCTATGTCAATCACCCCACTGAGGTTGTGCAGGTTGGAGATATAGTCTCAGTACGGATTCTTGAGGTTGATCAAGGACGCGAACGAATTAGCTTGACCATGAAGACACACGAATAGAAATCAGGAAACTGCTTGGTGATCAGCCCAGCAGTTTCTTTTTTTGTTCCAAAAACTAGATTAGAACGATTTTGGGAAGGGTGGTTATCAATCTGGCAATTTGGCCTTTTTGAGTCATGCCCGCTTTGACAGACCTAAAACCGTAATCGTATAGTTAAATTACGAGACGATGTCGATTGTGGGTAAAACAAATAACGGATATGGTGAAGAATTTAAGTACACAGTTGTCCTTTATGCGTTATACTAATGCTGAACTCAGCTCATTTTAAAAACTTTTTTATCGCCCTTTTTGCCTTGTCATTTCCACGTTCATATTCTGTTTTCAAGTATGTTTCCACTCGCTTGTCCATTTGGTCACCAGAAATCTTTCCTAGCACTTCAATGATATCCATTAATAACAAACTCTTCTGAGAAACTTTTCTCCTGTTCAAGTCTATTTTTAAGAGCATATCTACAATTTCACGCTTATATTTGGTCGAATGTTCGCAAATTTCCCTTAATCCCTGGATGCATTGGCGGGCAGTAATAAACTTTTCATCATCACAGTGTTTTAAATAGTCAATGCAAATTGCTCCAAATTTATCTTCCTTATCCCATCTTACATTTTCCGAAATTAACATTAATCCAAGACTTCTTTGATAGGAATTATCATCGTCAATCATTCCGGCAAAAGTGTCCCAGTGCTTATACACCTTACAACTGTTTGAAGATAATAATTTAAGTAGTAAAAATGCTGCATATCTGATTTTATCATCTTTCTCCTTAAGCCATGCCACTAGCAATTCAATATCATCTTCCCCGACCTGCTCCAAAAGACAGTTAAGATTATCTTTTTGTCTTAATAGCAATTCCTTTGTTAACATTTCGCTCCCTCTTATTTCTTTTCTTTTATTGCGAAGTAAAAGCACCGCCTTAAGACGTTCTTATTAGCGGCCACGATGGCCGTTGCTTTTCGCTAAGCAGATGTCGGGTACACGTTGTTATAGGAAATGATTGACTAACTACCAAGTACGTGCTTGTGTCCTCGGTCATCTGTCCAAAAATCTTTTACTCGTTTAATTTCCGTAAACCCAAGCTT
>JAAYRO010000130.1 GCA_012518735.1 Bacillota bacterium | reverse complement strand
TTAAAGTAACTAGTACGTTTAACCGTTTTCGTCGCGAACGTTCTTATGCAGGGCTGACCGGTGCTCAAGTGGCACGTCAAATTCTCGACCGTAATGGTCTTCAAAGCGTTCCTGTAGAAGAAACTAGGGGATACTTGACGGATCATTATGATCCTCAGAAGAAAGTACTGCGATTATCAAGTGAGGTTTATAACAGTACCAGCGTAGCTGCCCTCGGTGTTGCCGCTCATGAAGTGGGACACGCACTGCAGCATGCTCATAACTATGTACCGTTGGGAATTCGAAATAACCTATTTCCTGTTGCAAACTTCGGATCCCAGCTAGCCTTCCCCTTATTTATTGCAGGCTTTCTCTTCAATTTCGATACCCTTATGTTAGTTGGTATTTGGTTTTTTATTGCTGCTTTAGCCTTTCAGCTTGTAACACTACCTGTAGAGTTTGACGCCTCTCGCCGAGCGGTGAGACTGTTAGGTGAAGGTGGTTATCTGACCACTTACGAAGTGCCTAAGGCTAAGTCTGTACTGAATGCAGCTGCTTTAACCTATGTGGCAGCAACAGCTATGGCTGCCATGCAGTTGGTACGTTTACTTGTGTTGAGAGGATCGAGACGAGACTAATGAATAGGCGGACGAACCCCCGTTATCTCGTTGTGGCTGCCTTAACTAGACTTGAAGAAGAAGAGGATTTCGCTGCTGAAATCCTCGATTCTTTTCTTCAAGAGGCCGAACTATCGGAGCTTGATAGGGGACTGTTTACAGAGCTGTTTTATGGTACAATGCGGATGAAGAAGAATCTCGATTTCGTATTGGGTTTGTTCAGCAGACGTCCTTTAGAAAGAATTGAGACGCCTATTCTGAACGCGCTCCGGATAGGAGTCTACCAGATTCTTTATCTGAACCGTATTCCTATCTCTGCCAGTGTAAACGAGTCTGTAAAAATTGCTCGTTTTTTTGGTCATCAAGGCACTGCTAATTTCGTAAATGGAATTTTACGGAATGTGGATCGCCGCAGAGAGAAAATTGTTTATCCAGATATAAAGAAGGACCCTGTTGGTCACATCAGTGCGAAGTACTCTTTCCCTGAGTGGATGGTCAAATTATGGCTGAATTGGTGGGGAAAAGAAGAAACCATCGCATTTTGTAAGGCAAGTAATGAACCACCTGTGACTGCTCTGCGCGTCAATACCCTTCGCACTTCCGTAACTGAAGTGGCGGCACATTTCAGAGAACAGGGTGCTGTGGTTCAGCCAGGGCAATTTGCCCCAGATGTGCTGGAGGTTCGCCCTGGCCATATGGTTGTTAACGATCCATGGTTACAGGCAGGAGCATATTACATTCAAGATGAAAGCAGTGCCTTAGTAGGTCATGCTGTTGGGCCAAATCCTGGTGAGCTGGTGTACGATCTCTGCAGCGCTCCGGGAGGGAAAACTACCCATCTTGCTCAGTTGATGGAAAATCAAGGGAGTATTTTGGCCTTTGATAATCATCCCCTTCGTCTGAAAAAGGTTGATGAAAATGCAGAACGTCTAGGTATCTCCATTATTCGGACCCAATTAGGAGATAGTACAGAGTATTATCCTCATCTGCCAGCTGCTGATCGGGTGTTGGTGGATGCACCATGTTCAGGATTAGGAACACTGCGGCATCGACCTGATATTCGCTGGCGAAAGAAACCAGAGGAAATAGACAAATTAACTTCACTGCAGCGGCAGATTTTGAGGACTGCAGCTCAGTATGTGAAGCCAGGGGGTCTACTTGTTTACTCCACTTGTACAGTGACTAAACAGGAAAACCAAGCAGTCGTAGAATGGTTTCTTAAAGAACACCAGTGTTTTTCTGCCAATCCTCTCCCAAAATGGTTTCCTTATAATCATTCGGATCCAGAGTATTATAGACAGATTGTCCCCCATTATCACGGAATTGACGGTTTCTTTGTCGCATCAATGAGAAAAGACTAAGTTGAGCAAAAATTTCGTATATGTGAGAGGAAAGGGAAGTTTTGTGTCTAATAGTGTATTAAGGAGACACGAATGTGAGGGGTATTGATGCGAATCCTAATTGTAGACAATAATGTGGAGCTTTGTGAAGTGCTGCGGGAGTTCTTTGAAACCCAAGAGGACTTAACCGTAGTAGGTGAGGCTCACGATGGGGAGCGAGCCTTGTGTATGATCGAAGATTTGGAGCCTGATGTTGTTCTACTGGATATCACTATGCCTTATCTAGACGGACTAGGAGTATTAGAACGACTTAATACACTGAATATTTCTAAGCGACCTAGAATCATTGTTCTCACAGCGTTTGGTAAAGATGACTTGATTTCTCGAATGACAGACTTAGGAGTAGATTATTTCATTCTCAAACCGTTTCATCTGGAAGTGCTGGCAGAACGTGTGCGTCAATTCAGTTGCTGTACAGACATGGTAGAAGGAATGCAGGAAAAGGCGAACTCTATGAGTAGAACCAGTACCGAGTTGTCCATTACTCGCCTCCTGCATAAAATGGGGGTGCCCCCTCATTACAAAGGATTTGCCTATCTGCGAGAGGCTGTTATGATGTGTGTTGGTGAAGGTTACATGGGTGGCGGCTTAACTAAGGAGATGTATCCCGCTCTTGCTCAAAAGTTTGCTACCACTGCTGGGGGAGTGGAAGCGGCCATTCGGAATGCTGTAATTGCTGCGTGGGAAAATGGGAATACTGATTACATAAGGAATCTATGTGGGCCTCACTGGTCAGACAAGATTCCAACAAATTCCTTAATCATAGCTAAAATGGTTGAGGAAGTACACGCATCTTAGTATGAGAAAAGCATCTTCTTTACGCGAAGATGCTTTTTTCCATCTTATCTCTTTGTGAGAGAAGGGGGAGTAAAGCCAAGAGGTTCATTAAATGGGAACCTAACACGAGCAGTACCATTGCTTCCGCTGTAATAGATTGCCCGTACTATCTCTAACGCTTTTCGACCCTCAAATCCGTCAATCTCCACTGGACGATCTTCTAGGACATCGGTGTAAAACTTATCGATCTGAACCTTATGATTGACGCCCCAATACGATTTTCCAATAACTTCGTGGTCTCCCTCAGGGTACACTCGCATCTCGTGTTTATCATGAATTCGAATAATCGCATTATCTTTTTCCATGCGAGCGATGCCTTTTTCGCCATGAATTTCAAGAAAAACATCAGCATCATAAGTATAATAATTACATGCATAAAGACTGCCAACAGCCCCGTTCTTAAAGAAGATAGTAGCTTCGGCAACGTCCTCCACATCAATTAAATCATGGGTCCGGTTATCAATGGAGGCTTCTAGGAGTTCAATATCGCCCATAATCCACTGCATTAAGTCAATCGTGTGAATGGCTTGATCAATGAGGACTCCACCGCCTTCTTTATCCCAGGTTCCTTTCCAATCACTGCGGGAATAATACTCGTCAGGTCGATACCAGGTTACGAACATTCGACATCCTCTAATTTTGCCTAATTCACCAGACCTAACAGCATTTCGCACTGCTATAGAGGAAGCGTTGTAGCGATTCTGGAAGATGACGCCCAGTTTGATATTATTGTCTTGCGCGGCTTTGATCATACGATCAGCATCGTGCAGAGAAACAGCCATAGGCTTTTCAGTTAATACATTAATTCCTCGTTCTGCTGCGGCGATGGTGATCTCCGCATGAGTATTATGAGGTGTGCAGACATGAATGATATCAGGTTGCAGATCCAAGACTTCTTCGTAGTTGGTGTATGCTGGTACACCATATTCCTTGCCTTTTGCTTCTGCCCGTTCGGGTTTGATGTCACATACAGCAATTAGCTCTGCTGCAGGTGAAGATGCTGCAGCCGGGAAGTGAACTTTGGATACATTACCGCATCCGATAACAGCTACTTTGAGTTGGTTCATTTCAAACTCTCCTTCTTTGTCTAGGTGTCGCCCCAATATTTCGCTTTTCATTGACAAAGTCCTGCCTCTAGTTGTATACTTATTTGTGGCGGGGCGTGGCTCAGGTTGGTAGAGCGTCGCGTTCGGGACGCGAAGGTCGCACGTTCAAATCGTGTCGCCCCGACCAATAGATACAGAACTAGACGACTGCTCTAATTGAGGAGAGTAATTGTCTGGTTTTTTTTGTGTTTGGAGTAAATGCACCTGATTTATGGCTAGTCTTTCTGAAGCAAAAAGAAAAAATCGTTTGAGTGTCTTTTCCAGCCGGTTGCGATAAGATGGGGAGCGGGTAGCTCCATTAATGTAGCGGTATACATCTTCCTCTGTTGCATTAGCCAAGAGGTACCGCATAAAACGGGATGCATCACCCAAATAATATTCTTCAGAACGAATACCACTATCTAGAAGGTATTCAACATAAGCGGTGAGGAAATGAACTTTAGCATTCTTGCTCAAGAGATCACCTCTTCGTTTCAGTTGGGGGTCTAAGAAATGGAAAATATGGGCAAAATACAAATCGCTGGGTTGTTTCCAGACGAAATTGCGGCATGGCTTGCTGATTATGATACAGCTTCATATCGAGCAGACCAGATCTTTCACTGGATTCACCATCAGCAGGTAAATGAATTCGTTGAGATGAGCAATATTCCAAACAAAGTGATTGAGCTTTTGGAAACACAATGTCATCAGCCACTGGCTGTAGAGGAAGTAGTCACACGAAAATCAATTGATGGAACTGAAAAGTACTTGTTTCGTCTTGAGGATCATGAGACAATCGAGACTGTCCTAATACCTGACGGAAACCGAAATACAGTATGTGTTTCTTCACAAGTTGGCTGTGCTATGAACTGTTCCTTTTGTGCTACAGGTCAAGGGGGCTGTGTTCGGAACATGACCGGAGCAGAGATTGTCAGCCAAGTTCTTTGGGTCCAGCGCCGACTCAAAAGGGAGAATTCTTCCATTTCCAACATTGTGTTCATGGGTATGGGGGAGCCTTTTGCAAATTACAGGGAAGTAATGAAATCGATTCATCTCATTAATCATCCAGATGGACTTAATCTCGGAATGCGCCGAATTACCATCTCTACCTGTGGATTGGTCCCACAAATTGAAAGATTTGCCCGTGAAAACACTCAGGCTAATCTAGCAGTTTCCCTTCATGCCCCTATTGATTCTAAACGTTCTCAAATTATGCCCATCAACAAGAAATATCCAATAGAGCAGTTGATAGACGCTTGTTCTTATTATGTGGAACAGACTGGACGTCGAATCTCTTTTGAGTATGCCCTAATTGATGGGTTTAATGATTCAACAGAAGATGCTCTCCAATTAAGGGATTTACTGAGCGATTTGTTATGTCATGTTAATCTTATTCCTATTAATCCAGTGAATCATCTGAGGCGATCGAAATCACAGGTGATTCAAACGTTCGCCCAAGTCCTGGAAGATGCTCATATTTCTGTGACAATTCGAAAGGAAAGGGGTACTGACATTGAGGCCGCTTGTGGTCAGCTCCGACAGAGGTCTTGAGAGAGGCTAGGCTGGTTTGCCTCAAAACACAGGAGAGGTGAAATACATGGGAATTATCAAGAGACTTGAAAGAGTATTCGGATCCTTGATTGAGGGTTTTTTCCGACAGAAAATGCCCCGAAAAATTCAGCCCATCGAAATAGGTCGAGCCCTGATCATCTCTCTTGAGAAAAACAGACAGGTTAGCGTAGCGCGGACTTATGCTCCAAACAGCTATGTTGTATACTTGAATGGAGAGGATTTGGCTCATATTCAGTGTGTTGCCACAACTTTAACGACTGAGTTGAAAGGAGTTCTGCGTGATAAAGCCGAAAGAGATAAATTAAGCTTTGTTGGTGAAATCGAACTAGAATTTAGAGAAGATGCTGCTTTATCTGTAGGAACCTCTCGAGTTGTGGCTTCCTTTCAAGAAGAAAAAACCGATTCGGAGCTGATGAATTCAAACGTTGAGGTAGATACACGAATATTCCATATTACAAATCCAAGTCAGCCAAGTCCCCATCTGCCTTGTACTGCTCGACTGGTTTTTCAGTCTGATCCCCCTCTAAATCGAGCAATACAGGTAGTGGACGGCTTAACTATAGGGAGAGGGCCGTCGTGTCATGTGCGCTTAGAAGATAATAATGTTAGTCGGATCCATGCCCGCTTATATCATCATAAGGAGTCCTGGATTATTCAAGATAATCACAGCACAAATGGTACATTTTTGAATGGGCAGAGAGTAACCCGTAGTGTACTGCATCATGGAGATAAGATTCAAGTTGGTACAACCATTCTTGTTTTTGAGGAGAGAGATTGATGGAGCTGATCCGTTTTGTTCTCCGGATAGGGCTAGCGATTTGGCTTTTTAGGATTGTGGTTCAAATAGCTAAAGGAATGCTTAATGAGCTTTAGTAGGGGTGTTGTAGCAATGCGAGTGGGGGCGGCAACAAGTATAGGTAAGGTACGGGAGTTAAATGAAGATGCGTTTTGGGTAGGGGAGAACTGCCTAATTGTCTGTGACGGGATGGGAGGGCATCAGGCGGGGGAAATCGCATCTCAAATGGCCATCGATGTGATTCGAAATTATCATTTTGTCATGAAAGAACCGAAAGAGGAAATACGTCTGGCCATTGAGAAAGCTCATAAGGAAATTGGCTGTGCGGCTGACTGCCATGAGCATTTGCGCGGCATGGGTACTACTCTTACCATGTGTTTATTTCAGCCTCATGAAAATGGTGTTCAAATGTTTGTCGGGCATGTGGGAGATAGTCGAGCGTATGTCTGTAAGAATGGCCAATTGATGCAGATTACGTCCGATCATTCTGTTGTTGGAGAACTCATTCGGCAGGGGAGCTTAGCTCCTGATGAGGCCGCTGTCCATCCTAGCCGGCATGTACTTTCCCAAGCGTTAGGTGTAGGCAGCATCGAAGTAGAATTAGTTGAGTACCATCTTCCAACAGGATCTCAAGTTTTATTATGCACCGATGGATTGACCGATGTTGTAGATGATGATCAACTCAAGCACGCATTACAGTTACGGTCTCCCCAAGAAATTGCCCAAGAACTGGTCAGGAGAGCGAATAACTTAGGAGGACCGGATAATATTACAGTTATCGTTGCCGAACCGTCCTAAGGAGGGACCTGCGTGAAGCTGCGGTATGGAAATTGGTTGGGGATTGGTTTGTGGTTGGCTTGCGCCATGCTGTGGTTATGGCAGTTTCATGACCTGAGCTGTTGGTGGCAGCCACTCGTTGTTTGGGCTGGATTTGGTCTGCTGGCAATTATTACAAAACGACTAGGGTATGATCACTCAGGTCTGATTGTGGTGTGTTTTCTAGTGTCAATAGGCTGGTTGTTTTTGTACAGGCTTTCCCCCAGCTGGGCTCATGATCAATTTCAGGGCCTGTTGTTTGGTTATGCAGCGTATCTTTTAGGTCTGTTTGGAAATTGGGGCCACAGCGAGTTTAAATACACTTTTGGAGCAGCGGCCGTTTGTTTACTGCTCTGTACTCTACTGTTTGGAGTTCGAATTGGTGGAGCCAAAGCATGGCTGGCTGTTGGATCGTTTCGTTTCCAACCTGTGGAATTTGCCCGAGTACTGCTCGTATTGTTCTTGGCACGTTATTTAGCTGATAATCAAGAATTGCTGCGCGTTCGTTCAGAATGGCCAATTATGCGCTACTGGGGTCCACTTCTTTTCTTATTAAGTGGAGTTTTTTTATTATTGGCTGTTCAGCGTGATTTAGGTCCTGTTTTACTTGTGTTTTTTGTTTACTGCACATTGTCACTATTAGTGGTTTTTTCCTGGAGATTACTGTTTTTGTATATGGGAGCGGCAGTGGGAGGTTTTATGGGTGCATTTGTCCTGTTTCCCCATTTTCGCAGTCGAGTATCAGCTTGGTTAGTTCCATGGGAATATGTGGATACGGCAGGATATCAAGTTCTGCAGGGTTTATTCGCATTGGATGCTGGTAGTCTATTTGGAAAAGGATTAGGTTATGGGATGCCCCAGGTAATTCCTGAGGTTCATACAGATTATGTGTTTGCCATTATCGGTGAAGAACTTGGACTTTTGGGAACGATTGGGATATTGCTTGCTTACCTATGTCTCACGTTTTGGGGTATGCAAAATGCAGCTTCTGCAGAGGATGGAGCAGCGCAGTACGTCGGTCTAGGAATTGTACTCTTAGGAACTCTTCAAGTATTCTTAGTGATTGGTGGAATTCTACGAATCCTGCCTTTTACTGGGATGACCCTTCCTTTTATCAGTTATGGATCCAGCTCACTAGTGGCTCATATGTGGATGATAGGCATTTTAGCAGGATTGAGGGGGTCCAAAAATGAACTCCCTTATGCGTAAGTGTTTCTTTGGAATTCTACTCGGATATGGTATTATGTTATGTGGTCTATTTTATTGGCACCTCTTTGCAGACCTTGGAGAGCATCCTGCTAATCCAAGATACTATTTGGTGTTCAGCCAGCCTCGCGGTTCATTTCTTGATCGTAACGGTTTTGTCTTGGCAGCATCAGAGGTTATGGAAGATGGTACTAGGGCCCGTAAGTATACGATCCCTTCTCTGTCTCATGTGATCGGTTATTTCCATTCTCGCTATGGAATAACAGGCTTAGAAAAGACTTACCATTCAGGCTTAATGGGTGGACAGACAGTTTGGACCACTATTGACTTAGGGATTCAGCGCCTAGTGGAAGAAGCATTTGCTGGCTATACAGGGGCAGTGATTGTTATCAAACCATCAACTGGGGAAGTATTAGCTCTTTTGTCTTCGCCTTATCTTGACGGTAACCAGTTAGACAAGAAATGGACAACGTATCGAGAGGATGTACGAAGCCCTTTCTTGAATCGAGTTACACAAGGATTGTATCCTCCTGGTTCGGCAGTTAAGCCTATCGTCTATGGGACGGCACTCATTGAAGATGTGGCAAGGGCAGAGCAGCTCTGGGTTGATAAAGGCGTGGTGCAGCTAGTTGATCGTGAGATAGCTAATTATGGGGCCCTCCCTCTAGGCACTTTGACAACGGAGGAAGCATTGGCTCAATCATCTAATGTAGTGTTTGCTCAGTTAGCCGCCGCCTTAGGAACACGCTTACTTAGTGCATACGACAGGTGCGGGTTAGGCAGAGCCCTGCCTTTCGACCTACCAAATCGAGGAGGATATCTCCCTGACCAGGCGTATTCAGATTATGGTTATGCTCAGTTAGGCATTGGACAGGGCGAATTGCTGGTCACACCACTTCAAATGGGAGTTTTGGTCGCGGCCATAGCTAATAGGGGCACAATGATGGCTCCTTACCTAATTCGAGAGCTGCGGGGAGGGTTCAGACTTCGACAGATTACTCGACCACGTTCTTTAGGACAAGTCTTACCTGAACGGACAGCGGTTCTTGTTCGAGATGCTATGGTTCTAGCGGTTCAGAACGGAACGGCCCAGACAGCAAACATTACAGGTGTATCGGTGGCCGCAAAGACTGGTACAGCACAAAATCCTCATGGTCAAGATCATGCTTGGTTTATTGGTTTTGCACCAAGTATTGATCCCCAATTAGCCATAGCTGTAGTAGTAGAACAGGGTGGAGTAGGTGGTACTACAGCCGCTCCTATCGGGGGCACAATTCTTAAAGGGGCTCTAGACATCTTGAACAGACAAGAAAGGTGAAAGGTGAATACCATGGTTGGCGAGACACTAATCAATCGCTATGAGATTCTTGAAAAAGTAGGCGACGGCGGAATGGCCCTCGTGTATCGTGCGAAAGACACCCTGCTTAACCGCATTGTGGCTGTCAAAGTACTCCGTGAGCAGTTTGCTGGTGACGATGAGTTTATTGAAAGATTTCGCCGCGAGGCTCAGTCAGCCGCAAGTTTGTCCCACCCAAATGTAGTAAATATCTATGATGTTGGTCATACAGACAGCATTCATTTTATAGTCATGGAGTATGTTGATGGGCAGAACTTAAGTGATTTAATTAAGACTAAAGGGGAGCTTTCGCAGCATTTTGTTGTAAGTGTAGCTATGCAGATCGCTACAGGTCTGGCTCACGCGCATCATCATGGAATTATTCATCGTGATATAAAGCCCCATAATATACTAATCACTAACGAAGGACGGGTAAAGGTAACAGATTTTGGTATTGCCCAAGCTATGTCGTCAGTAAACTTGACCCAAACAGGTGTTGTTTTAGGTTCGGTGCACTATTTTTCGCCAGAACAAGCCCGAGGAGTAAATGTTCAAGCAGCCAGTGATCTATATTCCTTAGGTGTGGTTATGTATGAAATGATTGTGGGAAAACAACCTTTTCGAGGGGATACACCCATATCCATTGCTCTAAAACAGATTCAAGAAACGCCAATTCCACCACGACAATATCGTCCGGATCTGCATCGCGGTTTAGAACAGCTCGTGCTGCAGTTGTTAGCCAAAGAGCCAGCCCAACGGCCCAAAAGTGCGGATGACGTAGTCTCCATTCTTCAAGGAATTGATCGAGAATTGAATTCTGCAGGAGTTGAAGATCGAGATTTGGATAACGAAAAGACATTAATGCTTTCAGCAGTAGATGTTCAAGACAAGGAGGTTTCTGGATTGGCGTCAGTGAAAGGAAAACGAGGTAAGAAAAAATCCCAAAAACCGCGGCACAAAGGATTTATTATTTTTCTCATTATTGCTGCCATTCTTGCTGTTGGTGGTTGGGCTTTTGTTCGCCTTGTACCTAAGCTCTTATTCTTAGATGATGTGCAAGTTCCTGATATTGTAGGCTTGAGTGTTGAGGAGGGGCGAGCGCGCCTTCAAAGTAGTGATCTGATTCTTAGTATTGAACGGGAGGTTTTTGATAATGAAGTGCCTGCCAATCATATTATAAGTCAGGATCCAATGGCTGGCAGGATGGTGAAACAACAGCGGGAGATTTTTGTCCGGGTAAGTAAAGGCGCTGAAGAAGTAAGTATGCCTAGTGTAGTTGGGTTGTCTCTGCGAGAAGCTCGGTTAGCACTTACGCAGGCTGGATTTGTCTTGGGCAGTGAGACAGAAGTTTATAATACAGATGCAGCACCTAACTTGGTTGTTGATCAGTCTCCTCAACCAGGAGAAATTGTGGCGAAAGGAACCTCTGTTGACCTTGGAGTAAGTAAAGGACAAGAGGCAATGGATTTTGTTCAACTTCCCGATTTCCGCGGTCAAAGTCTGGCCTATGCTCGGGATCGCCTTTATACCTTAGGACTTAAAGAGGGTAATTTCTGGCCTGAATACAGTACGGTTTATGCAGAGGGGCAGATTGTGGAGCAGAATCCGCCTCCCGGCACAGAAGTGGAAGCAGGTTGGCCAATAGACTTTGTGTATTCCCAGGGTCTGCCTAAAGGTACTGTTACGGTGCCAGCTGAAGAGGAAGAGGTAGAACGATGGACTGAACAAAGCCAGTGGCAGAGCGTAGAGGTTACGGTTAATGTTCCTAATGGTCCACCGCAGGAAGTCGTTATTCTTGTAATTGATGATTTTGGAGCTCGTGAAGTATACAGAGAAACATTGGAAGGTGGGAGTCGAGTGGTTCGAACAGTTCAAGGGCGGGGAGAAGGTGCGAAACTGCAAGTTTATATTGGGGCTCGTCAATTTCTCGACCGCTATTTTAAGGATTAGGTTATGGAAAAAGGAATTATTATTAAGGGCGTAGGTGGAGCATATGACGTTCTGACAGATGCTGGGTTAGTAACCTGTACTCTTCGGGGACGATTACGCCTGCAGGACAGGCGAATCTTAGTCGGCGATCGGGTGGAGATTACCCGTGAAGGCGAATCAGGGGTTGTGGAAAACATCCTACCTCGTACTACTGAGTTGATTCGACCAGCCATTGCAAATGTGGAGCAAGCAGTTGTTGTATTTTCAGTAGAGAATCCCTCACCCATTCTCCTTCTGCTCGATCGAATTCTTGTAAATGCTCATTTGGCAGGCGTTGATTCTGTTGTAGTAATAAATAAGGCCGACTTAGATATTGATGGCGCAGAGAAATTAGCCGCTTTATATGACAGCATCTCATACCCAACTCTTGTAACTAGTGTTCGGCATCAACTGGGCCTTGATGATCTAAGAAAAGTGCTCGATGGTAGGGTGAGTACTCTAGCAGGGCCCAGCGGTGTTGGGAAATCATCCCTGCTGAATGCAGTTGAGCCAGGCCTTCAGTTAGAGACTGGTGAGGTGAGTGAGCGTCTCCAACGGGGTCGTCATACAACCCGTACTGTACAGTTACTACCATTTGGGCATGATGGGCTGGTTGCAGATACACCTGGGTTTTCCCAGCTGACTGTGACACATGTGGCACAAGAGGCACTGCAGTACTCCTTTCCAGAAATGGAACCCTATCTTGGTTTGTGTCAGTTTCGAGGATGTCTTCACCATCACGAACCTCGATGTGCCGTTAAAGACGCGGTCCAGGCAGGTAAAATCCATCGTCATCGTTATGACCACTATATTTTGTTTCTGCATGAAATAGAAGACGCTCAACCTTATTAGAAAGGGTGATTCCCATTCAGTGTAAAATAAGTCCATCCATTTTAGCTGCAGATTTTACTCAGTTAGGTAAGGAACTGGATAGAGTAAACAATGCTGATCTTATTCATATCGATGTAATGGATGGTCATTTTGTCCCCAACATTAGTTATGGTGTCCCGATTGCTCGGGCCGTCAAGGCAGCAACTGATGTGCCGCTGGACATTCATTTGATGATTGACGAACCAGAGAGATTCATTCATGATTTTGCAGTTCTGAAACCGGAATTTATTACAATTCATTATGAAGCTGTAACGCACCTGCAGAGGGCAGCAGCTTATATTCGGGAACAGGGGGTTAAGGTAGGCGTTGCCCTCAATCCTCATACACCTCTTGATGGGTTGCAGTATGTGTTAGATGACATAGACATGATTTTGATCATGACAGTCAATCCAGGCTATGGAGGACAAGGATTTATTCCTGCCATGGAGAATAAAATAAGAGACTGTCGCCATATGATAAGGGAATATCCCATTGATATTCAGGTAGATGGTGGGATTACTAAGGAGAATATAGCTCGATTGTGGAGAGCAGGTGCTAATATTTTCGTGGCAGGGTCTGCTATTTTCCAGAGTGAAAACCCCGCCGAGTACATTGAAGAGATGCGTCTTAGTAAAGGATAAGGATTACCCTTATCCTTTTTTAATATCAATTGTCACACAATAAAGACATAGCGGTTGACAACTCAGATAATTGCGTGTATAGTAATTATTGAGCGAGGGCAAAATAAAATGAAAGGAGTGACATATCTCTTCGCAGCCGATGCTGCCTATCATCACATTGATGACCTTCTGTCGATCACCACAATTGATCACCAATAAATCCCTTGGGCGCGGATTTGGGTCATTTTGGTGTGACACATAAGATAGCCCTCCTAAGCGGCATCTCTGAATAAAGAGAGATGCCGTTAGTATATTGAAGGGATTGAGCCTTGTCTGTCGAATAGTAATAGCAACGAAATAGTTCCGCTAGGGGTGCTTATTTGGCTGAGATTGGATTTAAAATCCTGACCCTTAGAACCTGTTGGTTAATTCCAGCGTAGGGAAGCGGTTGGTTTCAGGCTGTGGACCTTCCGTTCCATGGCTTTTTCTTTTGCCATGGGTAAACGTACTAGCGATCTAGTTCGTAAATAGATTGAGGAGGCTGTTTGAGTGAGAAATAAGAATCTGCATATTATGGTAGAAACCGCTGTGTTGGTGGCTCTAGCACTGTTACTGTCGTTGATTACATTATGGAAAATGCCCCAAGGGGGTTCAGTTTCCCTAGAAATGCTCCCTATTTTTGTTTTGGCCTTTCGGCGGGGGGGCAAAGTAGGTATGGCAGGAGGAGCACTGCTCGGTCTGCTAAAGCTTTTGATTAATCCTTATATACTCCATCCGATCCAGGTGATTTTCGATTATCCACTTCCTTTTGCCCTTTTAGGTGCTGCAGGATTCATTAAGGAATCTCGTCTGTTGGGAGTCTTTGTAGGATCGTTTTTACGCTATATTACACATGTTATTTCAGGTGTTGTGTTCTTTGGAGAGTATGCTCCTGAAGGTACACCGGCACTGCTGTATTCCATGTCCTACAATGCACCGTATCTAGTTGTGGAGGTTATTTTAGTAGCGATTGTCATCCATCTTCTAAGTAAACGGAGGGAAATATTTGAGCCATCGCTATAAGCACGCGTTAATAATAGGGTCAGGGGAGGATGTTCCAAGTGAACATCCTCCAATTACTAGAGAAACAGTTGTAATATGTGCCGACGGAGGCGGAAAACATGCTCAGAAGTGGGGACTTACACCCGCCATTCTTTTAGGAGATATGGATTCTATTTCTCCTCAAGTCTATGAGTATTGGAAAGAAAAAGGGGTTCGTTTTCTTGAATACCCCGTTCATAAGGATAAGACCGATGTTGAATTAGGGGTAGACTATGCTGTAGAGTTGGGAGTCTCAAGCTTTTCGTTAGTTGGTGTATGGGGAGATAGAATAGACCACTCTCTTGGTAATTTAGAACTGCTCTACAGCCTAGCAGAGCGGGGCATGAGTAATGTGATGTACACCGCATCTGCCGCACTGGCAGCATTTCAGGGCGGGTTTTCAACAGAAATAGATGTTGATACAACCGTATCACTAATTCCCCTTACACAGAAAGTGGAGGGGGTAACTACCTCTGGTCTGCAGTATCCATTGCATCAAGCCACACTCGAAAAAGGAAGCACTCTCGGAATCAGTAATAAGAGTATAGAAACGGGAATAGATATTCAGTGTTCGGGAGGTATTCTCTTGATAATTATGTCCAAATAAAAACCCCAGGAATTCCTGGGGTTTGCAGCGATTTGTAAAGGGGGTCAAATGGCCCGCTCTGCCTTACCGCTCTTAAGACACCTCGTACATACATATGCCCGGCGTGGGCGGCCTTGAACGAGGACTCGAATCTTTTGAAGGTTGGGTTTCCACGTGCGTTTACTTTTGTTTTCTGCATGGCTGCGCAAGTTACCCATTTTTGTGCCTCTATCGCAGATTATGCACCTTCTGGCCATATTCCTTACCCCCTTTTACGCCGTTTATTTTTGACGATTTTCATTTTAGCATAGGGTATAATAGAAAGCAAGGTAAAAATCCTTTACAAGGAAAAATCCTTTACAATTGTGGCTTGAATGGGTAGAATGAGATGTAATAGAATAATGTTCCAATATGTGATGATAATCAACTTTGAAAGACAAGTTCCATAAGGGGGGACGATCATGACCCAAAGAATCCAGTCGGATTTGGGGAAAATAAGTATTAGCGAAGAAGTTATCGCTATCATCTGCGGAGTAGCTGCAACAGAGTGCTATGGTTTGGTCGGAATGGCCCCACGCAACGTCCAAGAAGAACTTACGGATTTACTGCGTCGCGAGAATTATGAACGGGGAGTCGACATTCAGTTTAACGAAGATAGCATCAGCGTGCAGCTTTACATCGTAGTAGAATACGGTGTTAAAATATCTGAAGTTGCCAGGAACGTCCAAGAGCGTGTAAAATATGCCATTGAGACCGTCCTTGGTCTTGACGTAGACCGCATCAATGTAAAAGTGCAGGGTGTGCGGGTCACTGGTGCTAAGAGAAAGTGATCGGGAGGAAGAGTCCTTGGAGGTAATTACTGGAGTTATTCTTAGAAATATGTTGCTGGCTGCGGCTGATAACCTCAATCGGCAGAGAGACAAGGTGAACGCCCTTAACGTGTTTCCCGTCCCAGACGGGGACACGGGGACAAATATGTCCCTAACGTTAAATGCAGCCGTAAAAGAAATTGAAAAGGCAGATCCAAATGACATTGGCCAACTTACTGCTTTATTAGCGCGCGGTTCCCTAATGGGCGCCAGAGGTAACAGCGGAGTTATCCTTTCCCAGTTCTTTAGAGGTTTCTCTCAAGGGCTGTCAGGGGTAAAGGATATGGCCACAGGTGAGGACCTAGCTAGGGCCCTGACCATGTCTTCAGAAACTACTTATCGTGCAGTTATGAAGCCTGTAGAAGGAACCATGCTCACAGTTGGTAGGGCGGCTGCCCTAGCAGCAGAAGAATCTGCTGCAGAGGGTGCCCATGCCCAAACAGTGCTTGAAAAAGCTTTGGAAGGGGCCGCAAAAGCGTTAGCTGACACTCCCAATATTCTGCCTGTTTTGAAAGAAGCAGGTGTTGTAGATGCGGGCGGTCAAGGTCTGCTCTGCATATTCGAAGGATTTGTGTCCGGACTAACGTGTGAACCTCTTAGTTTTGCTGTAATCAGCGAACCCCAACTCAGCCAGGTCACAGACGAGGATGGAGAAGGAATCAAGCAGATTGAAGGTGTCTTGGTTAATAAGTACTGCACCGAGTTCTTAATTTTGGCTGACAATATTGATGCGGACTTGGTTCGCAGAAAACTAAGTTCTAAAGGTGATTCTATGCTCGTTGTGGGTGATGCTGATGTTGTAAAAGTACACATTCACACCGATCACCCAGGGAAGGTTCTGGAATTCTGTGGTTCGCTGGGAAATCTAACCGATATTAAGATTGATAATATGCAGCTTCAAAACGAGGAATACTCGTCCGAAAGGGAGCATTCTGAAGGACACGGGACAAATGTGATCAACTTGGCCAAAACTGCCGCTGATAGTGTACCTAAATCTCTGGGAGTTGTTGCTGTGGTGCCTGGACAAGGTCTGGCTGAGATTTTTGAAAGCCTAGGAGTGGATTTTGTTGTTCCAGGGGGTCAGACTATGAATCCCAGCACAGAAGATCTTGTAAAGGCAGTTAACAGAGTAAATGCAGAGTCGGTTATCATTTTACCGAACAACAAGAACGTTATTTTCTCTGCTCAACAAGTAAGAGAGCTTGTTGACAAGACAGTGGGAGTTGTACCTACTCGTTCTGTACCACAGGGCATAGCTGCACTGATGTATCTCATGCCTGATGAATCGTTAGATGAGAATGTTTCTCTCATGGAAGAAAACATGAAAGAAGTAAAAACAGGTGAAGTCACATACGCAGTGCGCGCAACTGTAGCTGGAGATTTACAGATCGAGGAAAAGGATATCATAGGTCTTGCTGAAGGAAAGATAGCAGTTGTAGGTTCATCTGTTTGTGATGTGACTAAGCGCTTGATTGATCACATGATGGATGAAGAGTCATCCGTTATCAGTATTTACTATGGAGCAGACCAAGACTTCTCCGAGGCAGAACAGCTTCGAGAATTGACTCAGAACGACTATCCAGATTGCGAAGTTGAGCTCTATGAAGGTGGTCAACCCCTTTACTATTACATTGTCTCTGTTGAGTAGTTGAGGTTTGAAAAAAGTAATAGGGGGGAAGGAGAATGTCAAATATTCACGTCGTTACAGATAGTGGGAGCGACCTTCCACTCAAGCTCCGGGAAGAATTAGGAATTCATGTTGTTCCCCTGACGGTTCAATTTGGGGACGACATTTACCGCGATGGGGTAGACATTCAAGTTGAAGAGTTCTATGAGCGCTTACAGAGCGGTACAATTCTCCCAAGTACATGCCAGCCTTCACCAGCTGACTTTGAAGCACTTTATCAACAGATTGCTGAACCAGGTGATACAATTATCTCAGTACACTTAAGCAGTCGGCTGAGTGGTACATATCAGTCAGCTGTTTTAGCCTCAACCATGGTCGATGATAGTATAAACATTATTACCATTGACAGTAAATCTGCGTCTATGGGCATTGGTCTAGCAGCTGTAGCAGCAGCTGAAGCAGCTCGCGCAGGACATACCGTTGAGGACTGTGTCCAAGCTGCTCAATACGCTATTGATCATCTCAATGTCTACTTTGTCGTAGATACACTCGAATACCTAAAACGCAATGGTCGCATTGGGCAGGCATCTGCTCTAGTTGGTACACTGCTAAATATTAAGCCTATTCTTACGTTGAATGATGGGGTAGTAGCACCTTTTGAAAAGATTCGTGGTAAGTCTAAGGCAATCAGACGTATTCATGAATTAGCAAGAGCTCTCGAGGATCAATACCCAGGACAATCTTTTCGAGCAGCTCTTACCCATGCTGCCAGGCCGAATGAGGCTCAAGTATTTGCAGAGATCTTAAAGGATGAACTCCCTATAGCCGGAGACATTGCAGTCAGTTATATTGGTCCTACGATTGGTGTCCATGTAGGTCCAGGGACCTTAGCTCTGTTACTCTACCCGGCTGCATAGGAGGAACAGAGCCCTTAGGCATTCCCTAAGGGCTCTATATTTGCTTTTTTGGAGTGAATTATTGTGACAGTCCATCAGCCATTCTTAGACAGTCCAGTCACTGTACTGCCTGGAATTGGACCTCGACGAGCTAAAACCCTTGCCAAACTCGATTTACATACGGTACGTGACGTTTTATTTAGTTTTCCAAGAGCGTACAAGGATTTCACCCGAGTTTTTCGTCCAGATGAAGTAGATGATGGGAAAGAACAGCTCGTTCATGGAGATTTAGTCGATCTAACAGAACGTTCCATTTCGGGCGGACGCCGCTTGATCCAGGGGCGTTTGTTTGGCGCCAATTCCTATCTTAATCTCACGTGGTTTGTAGTTCACAAAGGACGGGGCAGCAGCTACTTATTCCGTCGGCTGCAGAAGGCAGACAAACTGTGGGTTTACGGTCTAGTTAAGACTGGATTATGGGGACCAGAAATGACATCAGCCGAATTCTTCCATCGGCCCCCAGGTCACTTAGGTTTAGTGCCCATTTACCCACTGGTTGCGTCCATATCGAACGAAATGAGAGTCAGCTGGGTTAAGGCTGCTCTCCAGCACCTTGAGGATATAGATGAGATTCTGCCGAATTGGCTGCTTGACCAGTATGTAGGTCGACGAGTTGCCCTTAAGGAAATACATTTTCCCAAGAATGCAGAGAGTCTAGAACGAGCTCGTCAGCGTCTTGTGTTTGAAGAGTTTTTCCTATTCCATCTCGGTCTTCAAAGCGGCACCCATCGTCAGCTGGGAGTGCAGCATGGACCTGATGGACAGCTTGTTAAACATTATTTCAAACGTCTCCCATTTGAACTTACGGATCACCAAAAACAAGCGATCGATGATGTGCGGTGCGATATGGAAGCTCCTTACCAGATGCGGAGACTGATTCAGGGCGAGGTTGGTTCTGGAAAAACAATTGTAGCTGAGTATGCAGCCGTAAAGGCAGTCGACAGCAGGGGGCAAGCAGCTGTAATGGTTCCTACAGAAGTGTTAGCTCGGCAGATGGCCGAACGATTTAAAGAAGCACTAACACCACTGGGGATCTCTGTCGGACTCTTAGTGGGCAATATGACTACTAAATCACAAGAAGAAACAAGGCAGAGAATTCAGCTGGGTGAACTTGATGTAATCGTAGGGACTCATGCGTTAATAACGGACAAGGTCCAGTTTCTCAACCTAACATTGGCTATTATTGATGAGCAGCATCGTTTTGGTGTGCGACAACGGTTGGCTCTTACAGATAAGGGGAATGTTGACCTGCTTGTCATGAGCGCAACTCCCATTCCGCGCTCACTGGCCCTTACGGCTTACGGTGATCTTGATACGACGGCCATTCGACAGCTGCCAGCTGGTCGACAAAAAGTCGAAACTTATCTGATCAATCCGAGACAGCGAAATGATGTCTATCGATTTGTTACGAAACGTGTAAGCTTAGGAGAGCAGGCTTTTGTAGTATTTCCTCTCGTAGAAGAATCGGAGCAGCTTGATCTCAAGGCTGCTGTACAGGAAATGGAAAATCTCAAGGAAGGTCCCTTAAGAACAGTGCAGGTTGGCTTGGTTCATGGACAGATGGGAAAAGAAAAAGAGGAAGTACTAAATGCTTTTTACCGACAGGAAATAGATGTTCTTATCGCAACTACTGTAATTGAGGTAGGTATGAACATTCCAAACGCTACAGTAATGGTGATTGAGAATGCTGAACGTTTCGGTTTGGCTCAGCTGCATCAACTGCGGGGACGAGTTGGTCGTGGCGAGAAACAGGGTCATTGTTTTCTTATTCCCTACACAATGTCTGAGACTGTTAAGGAGCGTTTGAACGTTATTCGCAATTCTAATGATGGCTTTGAAATTGCAGAAGCAGATCTAAAAATTAGAGGTCCCGGTGATTTGTTAGGAGTGCGTCAATCAGGACAGCCTTTATTTAGAATTGGGGACATTGTAGATGATCGGGATCTGCTGGCAGCTGCGGCCGAAGAAGCGAAAAAACTCTTGGAGATTAACCCCTCATTGAGTCAGTACTCAAGTCTGCAGCAGGAGTTAAATAGGCAACGGCCATCTTCTTAGGAGCCGCTGCCTGTTGGGAGAGGAGAAACCGGAGGAGGACTGGGAACAGCAGAATCCAGTCACTTCCTGTGCCTTATTGGGGAGGTCAATCTCTTCAGTTGCTAGTATGTGGCAATTGTCCTAGCTGTTATGCACAAAGGATTTTGGTAAATATAACCACGTAAGGAGGGACCGTATGCGAGTAATATCTGGAATCGCGCGAGGGATTCAGCTCAGTAGTGTTTCCGGTCTTGCCACTCGACCTACTTCTGATAGGGTGAAAGAGTCTCTCTTTAATATAATTCGTTCCCAAATTCCAAATTCGGATTTTTTAGACCTCTTTGCCGGCAACGGGGGTATCGGTATTGAAGCCCTAAGCAGAGGAGCAAAATCAGTCGTATTTGTAGATTCTAATCCTGCTTGTGTCCAAACAATAAAGAAAAATCTTGCTAAGACTCGACTAGCCGGGGGCGAAGTATATGTTTGTGACGTGAACCGTTCGCTGCAGATTATGAGCAGGCAGGGGCGCAGCTTCGATATTATTTTTCTAGACCCACCGTATGGAAAAGGATTCGTACAATCTACCTTAAAGTCCATAGAGGAGCTGAAACTTCTGAATCAAACAGGACTCATTGTTGCAGAATACGGAAAGAAGCAGGATATTTCATCCAAAACGTCGAAAATTTTTCAAGTGCGAGAAGAGCGATACGGCGATACAAAGCTTGGGTTCTTCGCGTACAAGGAGGCTTAACAACTAGTGAGAATTAGCGTTTGTCCAGGTACATTCGATCCTGTAACTTATGGACACCTAGACATTATGAAGCGGGCCAGCAATCTGTTTGATCATGTCTTTGTGGCTGTGTTACATAACCCTTACAAAGTTCCATTATTCACAGTAGAAGAGCGAATTGAAATGCTAGTTGAGGAAACACGGCAGTTTGGCAATGTAAGTGTTGAGACATTTTCTGGATTGGCGGTAGAATACGCTCGTCAAAAAGGGGCTATTGCCATTGTCCGTGGTCTACGAGCTGTTACTGATTTTGAGTTTGAATTCAAGTTAGCTGCTATGAACCGCAACCTAGAACCTTCGATTGAGACAGTATTTATGATGACCAGCAGTGAGTTCTCGTTTATTAGTTCATCAGCAGTGAAGGAAGTGGCCAGTCTAGGAGGGGATGTATCTAAATGGGTATGTCCAGGGGTCGCTCGTAGACTGTATGAGAAGTTCAACAACGCGGAGGGTGTAAACCATGAATCGGATGAATCTTGTACTTCTGATTGATCAATTAGAGGACTTAGTGGAGAAAGCACCGGAAATTCCCATTACCGGTAGGATCCTTCTTGATGCAGATGAGCTATTTGGACTAATTGACAGAATTCGTGAATCTATCCCTGAAGAGGTGAAGCGTGCCGAAGCTGTTTCCATTGAAAAAGAACGGGTCATTTCTGAAGGACAGCAGAAGGCAGAACGAATGGTGGCACAGGCAGAGGAATATGCCGCCAAGCTTGTTCGAAATAGTGAGATTCATCGCCAAGCAGAAGAGGAAGGAAAACGAATTCTCGAAGAAGCTGCTCATCGTGCCCGACAAATTGAGCAGGGAGCTGAAAAGTACGCAAGCAGTGTCCTGAATGATCTACAGCAGGCCCTCGAAAAGACTCTAGCTGTTGTAAACAAAGGATTAGAAGAGCTGGATAAAGAAGATTAGCGGCGGTTCTTAAAGGGAATATATATGATTCGCCGTGCGATCCAGATTATGGCACCTATTCCCAATAATCCCAGTGCCGTCATGGATGCCCATTGTGTTGAGGCAAGCAGGCGGTTCCCAAAACCTGAGGCTGCAGGACTGGATCCAGATAGGGCAGGAACCGCTTTGGTAACCAATGTTGGAAGGTTTTTAGCTGGTCCCAGTAGAATAGCTGTACAGGCAGCTGCTAAAACACCGTGCAGCAAACGAGCAGTTAAATACGGGAGCAAGCGGATCTCCGTACCATGCAGCATTGCTGTTACCTGAGTGTGAACTGAAAGACCGCTCCAGCCAATAACAAAACTCGCAGCCATTGCCTTTTGAACAAGGGAGGCAGAAGATACGCTGGCAGATTGGGCTCCTATAGTGGTTTCGAAGAATCCGTTGACAACGGCAACTGAAAGAGAAGGGTCCATTCCAGCAAACCTTAGTAATGGGCTCAGGATATTGGTAATATATCCCATTAACCCAGAAACAGTCAGTACTTCAATAAGGACGGAGAACATCATGATACAGCCGCCAATGAACAGCATGGCTGTGAAAGTATCCCTTACTGATTCTCCAAAAAGCAGTCCAAAGGAGCGGCCATCCTGTCGACGTGCCTCATCTAGTTCTCGCAGAGCTCTGGAGAAATACCCAGAGCTTCGTTTTATCTGCACACTGTCTTCACCCTGGTGAAATCGCATACAAAAGCCTACAATGATGGCAGCAATGTAGTGGGAGAGGACTAACGTTGCCCCTAAATCAGGAAGACCGAACATTCCAATACTCACTGCCCCAACAATAAAAAGGGGATCAGCTGTATTGGCAAAACTTACCAGCCGTTCTGCTTCAGCTGCAGAACACAGCTGTCGTCGATGTAATTCTCCTGTAATCTTGGCACCCATGGGATAACCAGCTGCCAGGCCCATTGCTACAGCGAACCCGCCTACCCCAGGAATGCGGAATACAGGTCGCATAATGGGCTCCAATAGAGCACCAATAAAGTGGACCGCTCCCAATCCCATTAGGATATCTGCCATGGCAAAGAAAGGTAAGAGAGCAGGCAGAACAATTTCGAACCATAGTTTCAGACCGTTTAGCGAGGCTCGAAAAGAAGCTTCTGGATAGATAATGATAGATATTGTTATTATAAATGCCATGAGAGCTATAGCGCGATTTCGAGTCATTGGACTCATCCTTTCTTTCTCACAATATGGTAAATGTATACTGAAATAAAGACAGGATTATGACCTGGAGGTGAACTTATGGCAGAGCTTAAGGTAGGGCTGGCCCTTGGTGCAGGATCTGCCCGTGGTTTAGCAAATATAGGGGTAGTTCAGGTCTTGGAAGAACACCAAATTCCCATAGACGTAATTACTGGAACAAGCGCTGGTGCCGTTGTGGCAGGACTGTATGCCTCAGGAACTAGTATGGACATGATTGGCCGCATGACGAATGAGCTTAATTGGAATGATCTTGTGAATTTTACTATTACTCGCCGCGGACTGGTCTCGTCAGAACCGATTTACCAAATGCTCCGTATTCTTACGAAAGGACAGGCGTTTGAGGACTTGGCCATACCGGCTGCAGTCGTTGCAGCCGATATTACAACTGGAGAAGAAGTGGTCATTTCGTCAGGTGGTGTAGCAGAAGGTGTACGGGCAAGTTTATCCATTCCGGGGGTTTTTGTTCCTGTAGAACTTAATGGACGGCTGTTGGTAGATGGGGCCTTAGTCAATCGTGTGCCTGCCTCTGTCTGTCGCGATCTGGGAGCAGACTTGGTAATAGCTGTGGATGTTGGTTGGCCGCCCCTTCGGAAAAATGTGCGCAATTTACCCGATGTCATTATGAGCACTATTGATATCCTCAATCGGCAGTCGGCTAAGTTTCGACCTATAGAGGCTGATATTCTGCTTGAACCAGAATTAGGTAATGTTGGTTCTACACAATTAAATCGCGCTGAGGAGATTATAGAAGCAGGACGTAGAGCTGCCTCAGCCCATGTTGAACAAATAAAAAGGAAAATTAGGTCAAGGATTGACAGTTAAGGACAGGCGCTTGACAGCAAGAGGTAATCTTTGTATAATTTATGAGGTGAATACGATGCGCATTAACATTGGCTCGTTAGTAGGTCAGCAGGGGTCATCTCTCACCGTAGAGAGAGAACTACCTGGTGATTTCCTCAACGATGTACCTGAAGTTAGGAAAGTTGTATCGCCATTAGAGGTCCAGGTTGAAGTTTCGAACACTGGCGAAGGTTTTCGTGTAACAGGAAATCTACGGCTCAAGGCAGTTTTAATCTGCACTCGATGTCTGCGAGAGTTCACTGGGGAATTATCTACCGAAATCGAAGAAGAGTACAGGCGTACCCCTGTCACAGACTTTGATCACAATGGAGAGGACTTTTTCCCAGAGGATGATATACCCTTAGTAGACGGCGATGAAATCGACTTAACTGACCTAATTAGAGATTCTATGCTGGTCAGCATTCCCATGAAAGTTGTCTGTGATGAGTCTTGTCCAGGATTGTGCCCTACGTGCGGAGCAGTTCTCGCTGAGGAAAGCTGTGATTGCGACGCACAGGACATCGATATTCGACTGGCACCATTGAAAGCATTGTTGAAGACCCAAGAGAGGAGGAAAGACAATGGCAGTACCAAAGAGAAAACATTCAAAAGCGAGAACTAATTCCCGACGTGCTAATTGGAAGATTACACCCATCGCTGTAAATAAATGTCCCCAATGTCAGGAGCCAAAGCTGCCCCATCGAGTATGCCTCAATTGTGGCACGTACAAAGGGCGTCAAGCCGTACAGGTTGATGCTGACAAGTAATTCCAATTGGAAGTTGAGAAGACGTGAGATGTCCCCAGTTAGGGGACGTCTTTTTTTTGCACAGCTTTTCCTTTACTTCCCATGCCAAATAAGTTATACTCAAGTGGACGATTTTATTACCAGGTGTTATTATGTGACCTTAAATACAGGAGGGGCTGCAGTGAAAATGAACCGCAAAGAACGGCGTGCTTTCTTGCAGCAGAGGCTGGAAGAAGATCCTTTTTTAGCCGACTGGCAGCTCGCTGAGGAGTTTCAGGTAAGCGTAGCTACCATACGATTAGACCGTATGGCGTTAGGCATTCCAGAACTTCGTGAACGGGCACGATCTATTGCATCAAGCACATATTCCCAGCTCAGAGCACTTCAAGGAAAGGAAGTCATCGGCGAACTGATCGATATTGAACTGGGAAAGCAGGGGATTTCTATTCTAGTAGCTTCTGATGAAATGGTGTTTGAGCGCAGTCATATTATGCGGGGCCATTTCTTATTTGCACAGGGAAACTCATTGGCTGTCGCCGTAGTAAATTCAGAAATGGCTCTAACCAAAACAGCCCATGTACGTTATTACCGACCGGTGAAGCTGGACGATCGGGTTGTGGCCAAGGCTATTGTAACTGAAATTGATGGGAATCATTACTCTGTCAACGTTGACAGTCGAGTTCAAGATGAGCTGGTTTTTCGGGGTACGTATGTTGTAGTGGATGTGGCTAATAGAGGAGGGGTTGACCGTGACTAAGATTGCTGTTGATGGTTTCGGTGGCGATTACGCACCAGAGCAGATTGTAGAAGGAGCACTGCAGGCAGCAGATATGTACGGAATTTCCATTTATTTGACAGGCGATGAGAATCGCTTAAAACCATTGGTTAATGGAAAGGCTGGTAGTTCTCGTATTGAGATAGTTCATGCGCCTGAAGTCATCACCATGGATGAATCGCCTGTAGATGCAGTTCGTAAAAAGAAACAATCGTCCCTTGTGGCTGCAGCTGAACTTGTCCGGGATAACAAGGCAGCCGCATTAGTTAGTGCAGGAAGTACAGGGGCCACAATGGCTGCATCCCTGTTCGTAATCAGACGAGTTAAGGGAGTGGAACGACCAGCTATTACAAGTCTCATGCCGACGGTAAGCGGGGTTTGCCTAATGGTTGATGTTGGGGCAAATGTTGATTGTCGCCCCAGCCATCTCGTTCAGTTTGCTCAAATGGGCTCGGTCTATGCTGAGAATGTTCTTCAAATCCCTAATCCCCGAGTGGGGCTCCTTAACATAGGGCATGAACCAGGAAAAGGTAATCAATTGGTCCAAGATGTACACGAACGTCTTGCCGAACTGCCCCTGAACTTTATTGGGAATATTGAAGGACGAGATATTCCCCGTGGAGATGTGGATGTAGTAGTATGTGATGGTTTTGTGGGAAACGTAGTACTGAAGTTTGCTGAAGGACTAGGAGGCTCCTTATTTGACATGATGAAAGAGGAGTTTACTCGTACGTTATCTTCGAAATTGGGAGCCGTTCTATTGAAACCTGGGTTAAAACGTATTAAAAAACAGATGGACTATACAGAATATGGAGGAGCCCCCCTTCTAGGTGTTAAGGGAGTGACTATCGTTGCCCATGGTGGTTCCAATGCGAAGGCCATACGAAATGCGATTCGTGTTGCTAAAGAAGGAGTAGATAATAAAATCGTAGAGACCATCGAGGAATTGATGATCACACGTGAAGGTGACTAGGTTGGCACCAGGCGTAGGAACAACGTAGGAACAATCTCAAATTTGCACTTGCCACAAGAGAAGGGATGTAGTAGCATGGATATGCTTGAAAAGGTTGCCCCTATTGAGGCAGATCAGTATATTACGGGCCAGACCGTTCATTGTAATGGTGGCTTAGTAATATAACCATGAACACAAGGGAGGAGGAGGTGACCAACAAATGGGCGACTTGGATATGGATATTTTTGAAAGAGTGAAAACCATCATTGTTGACCAATTGGGTGTCAACCACGGAGAAGTAACTGAAAACGCTTCTTTCGTCGAAGATCTAGGAGCAGACTCTCTGGACGTGGTCGAACTTGTTATGGCTTTTGAAGAGGAGTTTGACCTCAGAATCTCTGATGAGGAAGCAGAAAAGATCACCACTGTAGGGGATGCAGTGGAATATATTGCGAATCAGAATTAGATTGGAAGGGCCCGCCATGGGCCCTCCTGTTTAAAAGGTGAACTTGGCGAACAGGCCGTCGCTGTAACAGGGTTTTTTGGTTTTGGTTGTTTAAACGTTGGGAGGTAAATAATGCCTAAACACAGGAAAGATTATGATTCCTTAGAGAACTTATTAGGCTATCAGTTTCAAAATAGGTCTTTGCTTGAGCACGCCCTAACTCATAGGTCCTTTGCCCGTCAAAACGGTATTAGGGATAATGAGCGAATGGAATTCCTAGGTGATTCTGTATTACATCTAGTCGTGACCAACCACTTGTATGGAAGTTTCCCTAATCTTCAAGAAGGTCAACTAGCTAAAATTCGTGCCATGTTAGTCAGTCAGCCAACCTTAGCAGATGTAGGACGAAAGTTAAAACTCAATCAGTTCTTAAGAGTAGGTAAGGGTGAAGAACGAACTGGGGCTCGGGAGCGAGATTCGCTTCTTTGTGATGTAGTAGAAGCCGTATATGGAGCCGTCTTTCTAGATGGAGGATTTGACGAAGCACGGAGGGTTATCCTCAGGCACCTACCTCACTGGGATGAAAGTGAGCTGCCCCTTATTGATGCAAAAAGTACTCTTCAAGAACACTTTCAGCAGATTGCTCAGAAGACTCCTACGTATGAATTAGCGGCAGAAGTAGGTCCTGATCATCAAAAGAAATTTGTGGTTGAGGTTCGTTTTGAAAATGAAGTTCTTGGAAGAGGGATAGGTCCAAGCAAAAAAGAAGCAGCCCAAGCGGCTGCTCGCGAAGCTCTTGCGAACTTAGATATCTATCAAGAGTAGTCCAGGTTATGATAACGAACGATGCTGGAGGATTACAGTCCCTAACCGTTTGTACGATGGTGGATAGTTTCGGAATATACGGGGATCCATAATAAGATTATGGATTACTCGTCCCAAGACAAACTGTTTCATGTTCTGTAAGAGAATCCAGTGATCTTCTTCAAGTGTACAGGTTTCATCAATGACCAATATGTCCTGCTGAAGAAACCAAGGACTAAACTGTTGAGTATTGACTTGGATGGCAAAAATACCCCGTGGGTGAGGATGGTCGTGAAGAAAACACCATTCCCCAAGGGGTTTTTTCTGTTTTGGATCCCATTCTAGTAATGGTACTCGCACTACATAAAGAGTTTGGTCATTCTGATGAACGGCAAATCCTTCTGTGTACTCCTGATTATCTCCGAGAACCATCCTTTTGAATTCATTTATGCCGTCTATGTTTCCTTTTTGTAGCCAATAGTAAACAGACTTACTATCTGCAAATTGGAGTTTATCGGCAATTTCTCGAACGGTAATGCTGGGATTTTGTCGAACAAGAGCTGCCATCTGTGTTAAATAGTCAGGAACATCCACCACTCACTACCCCACCTTTACCTTGTTTGACCATCTTAACTGCCATATCAAGATTTAGGTTTGGCAAATGGAAAAACCTTTACATAGAACATGGCGAGATATGGCTGAAAGGTCGACTGAAAGACACATTTATACATAGTTTATGGGTAAAGGGTGAGGACAAAAACCATCTTCTTGTCATAGCAATCCTTGTCTCGCATATATATGCAGTGAACAAGCAAGCATGTACTACCGGGATAAGGAGGCACTTCGCATGCTCGAAGAAAAGAACCGACCTGATGCTAACCAGATGGTAGACCTTGATTTGATCAAGAGCATCCGTCAAGGAAAGTCGGAAGATGCGAAAGAACGGCTGGTGGTGAAATATGTACCAATGGTGAAGTATATCATTCGTAACTACTACGCAAGCTTTCTTGACTTCGATGATTTACTTCAAGAAGGCTTGATTGGTCTGCTCAATGCAATCGAGGAATACAAACCCCACGAGTATGACGTTAAGTTCAGCTCGTTTGCCTACATATGCATTATTCGAAGGGTATACAACGTAATTAAACAGACAACAGGTAACAAGCACCGCCTGTTGAATGAGGCAGTGTCACTCCAGTCCAGTATTGGCGCTGATGAAAACCGGACTGTATTTGATGTGGTTCCTGATTCGGCGTACTCAATCGATCCAGTTTTCGTTGTAGAGGAGAAAACGGTGAGCGAAGCTCTCAACGAAGTCCTGCAAAACCATCTTTCCATCCTTGAGTATGCTGTAATGATCCGCCTGCTTCGGGGCTATACCTGTAGTGAAATAGAACAAGAAATCGGCGTTGGTCCTAAGGTTATCGACAACGCCAGAACAAGGGTGAAAACCAAACTGAGAAAGCTCCTAACCGAACATGGTTCCCTTCTAAGTCCTCACGTACCAACCAATGTTCGGCGGCGGGAAGATCTCTATCTTGATGTTCCCATTAGCAGATAAGGGGTTTTGAGTTCTTTTTTTACCCAACATATGGTACAATATTCAAGGACAGTATAGTGCCATGGAGGAATAAAATGCGTCTTAAACGCTTAGAATTGCAGGGATTCAAATCCTTTGCTGATCGAGTTTGTTTAGAATTTGGAGACGGAATTACTGCTATTGTAGGACCAAACGGCAGTGGAAAAAGCAATATTTCTGATGCGGTTCGTTGGGTACTTGGCGAGCAGAGTGCTCGCAGCCTCCGAGGCCATAAAATGGAGGACGTTATTTTTGCTGGTTCCGATGGGAAAAGACCTTTGGGTATGGCGGAGGTACAGTTAACTCTGGATAATACTCAAGGATTCTTACCACTGGACTATTCAGAAGTAATGATTACTCGGCGCGTCTATCGTTCAGGGGATAGTGAGTTTCTCATCAATAAACAGCCATGTCGTCTAAAAGACATTCAGGAGCTGTTTACTGATACAGGTTTAGGTCGTGAAGGATATGCAATTATTGGACAAGGTCAGATCGATGCCGTCTTAAGTGTACGGTCTCAAGACCGTCGAGTCTTGCTAGAAGAGACAGCTGGCATCATCAAGTATCGGAGCCGTAAGGAAGAGGCCCTAGCTAAAATGGAAGAAACCAGTCTGGACTTAATGCGGGTAACAGACATTCTTCATGAATTAGAGGGACAGCTAGAACCCTTGCAAAGCCAAGCTGAGAAAGCTCGTGCCTATCATTCGCTGGCAGATAAGCTCTTAGAGGTTGAGCTTGACTATTACGCTCTTGCTCTTCGAGATATTGAACAACGTCAGAAAGAAGGTAAAGAGCGCTATAAAGAAGCAGAAAGCCATCTTCTTCAGTGGACAAGCAGATCTGAGTCCTATGAAAAGGATTGTGCAGAGCTGGAAAAGGAAATCGCCCATATTGAACACCAATTAGAGGTGAAACAAAACGAGAATTTCCAGTTAACAGAAGAACACAATCAAGCGGTTCACAACATCCAGCTTAACGAGGAGCGTCTCCATAATAATGAGGCGCGTTTTTCTAAGCTGCAGGAAGTCATTGGGGAAAAAGAAGAGGATATTGCTGACTTATCAAATCAGAAAAGAACGGTTGAAGGAAAGGTACAGACAACTGCCCATAAAGTCCAGAATCTAGAGACAGCTATTGCTCAAACAGAGCAAGAGGCAGAACAGCTGCGAAAGACCTATAAACAGACTCAAGCTGATGTGGAACGCTTAAAAGATGAGTTTCTAGATTTCATGCGAGACTTAGCAGAAAAGCGAAATTTCCAGAGAAACTTTCACAGCCAAGAAAAGTCTCTCCTTGCTCAACTAGAAACTGCCTGCATAGATCTGGAGAAGACTCAGGAAGAGATTTCCCAAGGTAAATCTGAGTTAGAACAAAACCGCCTAGCACAGAATCAAGAAGAGGAGTCTAAGTCTCGTCTAGCAAGAGAAATAAAGAAAACAGAGGCAGCCCGAACAGATCATGCCGGGCAATTGGAGAAGCTTCAGAGAACGATTCAGAAGCTTATGGATCAATATACTCAGATCAAGTCACGACTCAAAACCTTACAGGAATTGGA
>JAAYRO010000129.1 GCA_012518735.1 Bacillota bacterium | reverse complement strand
TTTTCGTTTTATGACACAAAAGCCGTTGGCTGGCTCATGGCGAGAATGACATCGGACATTTCCCGCTTAGGAGAAATCGTCTCCTGGGGAATTGTAGATCTGGCTTGGGGTGCTGCGGCCATGGTGGCCTACATGGTCATTATGTTCTCCCTTAACTGGAAGTTAGCTCTCTTGACCATGACGGTCCTGCCCTTCTTAGTCTTGGTCAGCGGGTATTTTCAAAAAAGAATTTTGCGGGCATACAGAAATGTACGGCACATTAACTCCCGTATTACCGGTGCATTCAATGAAGGAATTACAGGGGCTGGAACAACGAAGATTCTCAGTCGAGAAGAAAAAAACCTTGAGGAGTTTACGGAGCTTACAGGTAAAATGAAGGATTCAGCGGTTCGAGCAGCCGTTTTCTCATCCCTGTTCCTACCCATCGTTCTTACCCTTGCAAGTATCGGTACCAGCTTAACCCTCTGGGTTGGTGGGCAGGGCGCTGTTAAGGGGGCTGTTTCCTATGGTGTACTGGTAGCATTCATTTCCTACACCATCCAGTTTTTCGACCCAGTTCGGGACTTGGCCCGATTGTTTGCCGAACTCCAAGCAGCCCATGCCTCAGCAGAACGAGTCATGTCTTTGCTCTCTACCGAACCGGAAATTCAAGATAGACCAGAAATACAAAAAAACCATTGGGCACCAATGGAAGGCAGAGTCCAGTTTGAAAATGTCTCCTTTGCCTACAATCCCCAAGAGCCCATCTTAACCAATTTCAACCTCCAAGTGGAAGCTGGTCAAACCATCGCTTTGGTGGGAGAAACGGGTTCTGGTAAGAGTACAATTGTAAATCTGGCCTGTCGCTTCTATGAACCGACCTGTGGGAGAATCCTTATTGATGGGGTAGACTACAGAGAAAGACCCTTAAGCTGGCTTCACAGTAATTTAGGATACGTTCTCCAAAGTCCCCAGCTGTTTTCCGGTACCATCATGGAAAACATACGGTACGGCAGACTCAGTGCCTCTGATGAAGAAGTAATAGCAGGGGCAAAGCTGGTGAACGCCCATCCATTTATTATGAAACTGGCGAAAGGGTACGAAACAGATGTGGGAGAAGGGGGCAATCTTTTATCCACTGGCGAGAAGCAGCTCATCTCCTTTGCTCGTGCTGTCTTAGCCGATCCCCGGATTTTCGTCTTAGATGAGGCAACATCATCCATTGACACTGAAACAGAACAGTTGATTCAAGAGGCCATTCACAAGGTCCTTTCTGGCAGAACCAGTTTTGTCATTGCCCACCGCCTCTCTACTATTCGTTCGGCAGACCAGATATTGGTCATTCGCAATGGAGGAATCCAAGAACGGGGCACCCACTCCCAACTCATGGAGCTGAAAGGCTATTATTACCGTCTTTACACAAATCAGTTCCTGGAAGAACAGGGGCAGTTAATCTAGACGGCTGCAGTGCAGCCGTCTTCTCCTTGTTTCCTCCGCAGGAATCATACCCTCCCATTTAGAACCATGTCTGTAGGAGTGAGTTCATTATGGCTAGACGACGAATCAAACTGCACTACGACTACAGAGGTTTAGTACTTGACGACTTTCAGCAGGAAGCTTTCTGGAATATTGAAAACGGTACATCTCTATTAGTGAGTGCCCCAACAGGTACTGGTAAAACCCTCATCGCAGACTTTCTTATTGACAACTCATTAAAGAACAAACAGCGGGTCATCTATACTGCCCCAATTAAGGCCTTAGTAAATCAGAAATATCAAGACTTCTCAAGGCAGTTTGGAAGGAACAATATTGGAATTGCTACTGGTGATCTCACAATTGGACCAGATGCTCCTGTCCTAATTGTAACGACAGAGGTCTTTCGAAATATGCTGCTCCGCAGTGACCCTAGAATTGACGCCCTCCAATGGGTGATTTTCGATGAAATCCACTATCTTGACCATTTACAGCGGGGTGCTGTTTGGGAACAGTCCATTCTCCTTAAGCCGCCCCATGTGCGCCTTTTAGGATTATCAGCCACTGTACCCAATATTGAAAGCATTGCCCAATGGATTGAGGAAATCCATAACGAACCAGTGGCAGTCATTGTCCACACCGAACGGGCTGTGCCCCTCCGCCATCTCTACTTCAATCAAGCCTGTGAAGCCATCCCCCAAGATAAGATCATGCAGAGTCTGGCAGAAGTTACTCTAGGACAATACGATGCTTATGATTTCAAAGGGGGAAGTCTTACTACAAAAGATATTCAACTGCCGCGGCAGGTAAAGTACGAAGACACGACCCGTTTTATGGACTTAGTATTCTACTTAGGACGTCATCGTCTATTTCCCGCCCTGTTCTTTTCCTTCAGCCGTAAAGGCTGTGAATACAAAGCTAAACAGGTTGCGAACCGGCGAGATTATCTCAATGCCCAAGGCAAACGAGGTGTCCACCTCATTGCTGACAAGCGCCTTCGTCGGCTGGGCCTGAAAAAAGAAGACATACCCCACTACGATAGATTTCTGCACCAATGGCTGCGGGGTGTTGGAGTCCACCATGCCGGTCTCTTACCTGTAATCAAACAGATTGCAGAGGATCTGTTAGCTGATGGCTTAATTCGTATTCTGTTTACTACCGAAACCTTTGCCGTAGGTGTGAATATGCCGGTTCGGACTGTTTGTTTTGACAGCCTAAAAAAATACGATGGGGAGAAATTTCGCCATTTAACACAGCAGGAGTATTTTCAAATGGCAGGTCGAGCTGGGCGAAGAGGTATGGATCGACAGGGTACGGTCCTGTCCCTAGTTGATTTTGGCGAGCTGGCTAAAGATCCTTTACCAGAGTGGAAAGAAGAAAGTTTAGAACCGATTACGAGCAGATTCACCCTCACTTACAGTCTGCTACTGAATCTCTTGCCCCAGCATGGAAAAGATGGACTAAACAAACTCTTCTCCAAGACATTGAGTGCCTATCAAGCACCAGATCAGGTAGGTGAATTAGCTCAAATGGCGGAAGAATCAATCAAAGTCCTTGAACGTCTGGGTTTTTGGGAAAACTCGGCTGTTACAGAAAAAGGCCTCATCGGCCAAAATATTTATGTTCACGAACTCCTACTGGCTGAAGCCCTGAGTACAGGTTATATTCAAAAACTAAACCCCACTCAACTGGCGGGGCTGGCGGCTAGTATATCCTGGGAAGGTTCAGACACACTTCCTCCCTACCCAGGGGAACCATGGCTCACAGAGTTTATGACAATCCGGGATCAAATGGCTAACCGGGCTGGTCTTCCTCGAGAAGAAATCGGTGTCATCCTCCCAGCAGCTGCAGAGATCGTTATGGAGTGGACCCAAGGGGTAAAGATCCAGGAACTGCTGAAAGACCTCCCTCTAGATCCAGGTGATTTTGTACAGCTCTGCCGTCGTTCTGTTGATATTCTCCGCCAACTCCAGTCAGTTGGAGATCAGGATCTTAATCAGAAGCTGGAAGAAGCAATTTCCACCATTGATCGAGGCGTGGTTCAAACCCGATTTTAAAATCACTGGAGCTGTTTTTCGAAAATATAGTTCACTTCGTCCGCACCGAAGAAGGTCCGAACAGCTTCTTTCTCTGCCAGGTTGTATCCACCGCGGGGAGGGACATAAACAATGGTACGCTCCCCTTCCCGCATAATTTGCAGAATGGAATAATCACCGGCCTGTTTACGAATATTGTCCCAGTCTCCCCTAATGCAGATGCGGTAAGAGACAGGCTCATAGTTGTTCTTCAGATAGAATCGTTCCACATATCCCTCGGCAGATCCTAATGTAACTACCGAAAAACCAAGCTTTACAACTTGGTCCTCAAAAAACTGGAGCAGTTTACTCCCTCGTCCAGCTCGAGCATAATCCCACCTGATCGCGATTCCCTGGAGCAGTACCTTATGGGCTTCTTTTGGTCGAACAGTAAAATAGGGATAGCCATAGGCCACTCCTATCAGCTCTTCTGAGATGAAACAGCCTATGAATAATTCTGGGTAGGCTTCAAACATTACAGAAAACCTGCCCAAATCAGCACCTAAATATTCCTGGGCCAGTGACTTTGCCCGATGAAGTTCCTTCTTCGTCAACACTCGGATCATCATTAGAACAAACCCCTCTGCCTATGGATTCTGTATGGACCGGAGCAGTTCTTCTGCCTCTTGCTTTAAACACGGCTCCCTTTCTATGCTCGGTTCACTTAAGGCCTGGAGAAGAACCTCCTCAGCTTCTTCCATCCTTTTTTGAGCCACAAGTAATTTCCCTAAATGAACTGTAAACTCAGGTTCACAAGGATCCAATTCGACGGCCCGCCAAGCGTACTCTAAAGCTTTTTTCTTATCCCCCACACTAAGTGGTTTCCTCGGTGTATCATAGTACAGCCGGCTTAAGACATAATAAGCCCACGCATAATCTTCATCCAGCTTCAAAACCTGCTCTAAGTGCTCCTGCATCGGACGAATCATAAATAAACTCTGAAAAATACCCTGGGCCTCACCTACTCGACCCATTAGGGCCGCCGACCAGTAGTGAGCATCAGGAGAGTGAGGGTCAAGTTTAACGGCCCGTTCAGCAAAGGCTTGACCCTGCTGAAAAACTTCCACTCTCCGGTCCTTGTCAACCTTATCACCATAATAGAAATGGGCCTTCGCCATTAAACACAATGCCTGCACATTGTTTGGTTCCCCCTCTAAAAGGTCCATTAACAGCTGTTGTGCCTTCTCGAGGTTGACTTTTTGTCTTGTATTAATCAGATCTTCTGCATCCTGGATTGT
>JAAYRO010000128.1 GCA_012518735.1 Bacillota bacterium | reverse complement strand
TTATTATCACTATGACCTTTCACCTTAATCCATTTAATATCATGAATATTAGACAGTGCTGCTAACGCCTGCCACAAATCAGAGTTACTTACAGGCTCCTTCTTCGCATTGAGCCAACCGTTTCGCTGCCAGTTTTCTATCCAGCCTTTGGTAAACCCGTTAACTAAATAAGCGCTATCAGAATACAGATTTACCCTGCAGGACCTGTTCAGCTGCTCAAGACCTTTAATGGCCGCCGTTAACTCCATGCGCTGATTAGTTGTATGGGGAACGAAACCTGAAATCTCTTTTTTGTGAGGCCCATACAATAAAACAGCCCCCCAGCCGCCTGGTCCTGGGTTACCGCTGCAGGCTCCATCGGTGTACAGTTCAACTTGTGTCTTAGTGTCGTGATTCACATAATCCTCCTTTCAGGAGTATTGGAACATTTCTCATAATGTGTTATGGTAATAATAATAACATAATGAAGATCTATAAGCACTGGGAGGTTACTATGAAAGAGAAACTAGAACAAATTACCCCCGGTTCTGAACATCTAGATCAGGTTTGTGTTTTATGCGAAGAACCGATTCTTGAAACAGATGAAGTAGTGAGCTGTCCTCGCTGTCACAGTGTTCATCACGTTGACTGCTGGAAAAATAAGGGCGGCTGTGCCCGTACTGGGTGTCCCCAATTGGCTAAAGCGGTAGTTGGGGAAAAGCCGAAAGGTGATGGTCCTCCTCCCCCCATTTCAAAATGGTATATTCTAGGTGGCGTCCTCGTGATTGCTGCTATCATCTTAATCAGTGTCTACTGGCCCAAGCCACCTGATCCAGCCATGGGGCGCACGAAGATAACGGTAATGGGCGAAGCCTATCTTGAGCTCAATACTGCCATGTCTCAGATCGTTGATGAATTTAACGAAGCAAGTGAAGAGACATATATTGATCTCCAGCTGCTGCCAGCAGGAGGTATGGACCAGAAGCTTGTTGTGCTTATTGCCGCAGACGATGCACCTGACATTTTTGCCATTGATGATGAGCGCTTTGAGTACTTTGTGGAGCACGATGTACTTCTACCCCTTGGTGAAGAAAACGGCAAACCGATCTATGGTATTCAGCATCCGGCCCAGCTTACGAAATTCGTAATTTGGAAGACCACTGAACATCCTGAAAAGGCAAAAGAAGTGCTCCAGTATCTTGTGGAGAATATTCCCCCAGTAGATCTTGAACAACTGCGGGAACTGCAGTCTGTACCAATTATCCCAATGATGGGATTCTAAGGAGAGTCCGATGAGAATTGCCTTTTACTCCGACAGCTATACTCCTTATGTGAGCGGTGTAGTTCGCTCAATTCAACGGTTTACCAAAGGCCTAGTGAAACAGGGGCATGAGGTGTACATCTTTGCCCCTTTTTACTATGGAAAAGAACTCGACACAGAAATGGCTCAGCATTCTGACCCTTATGCTTCAAGAGTGTTTCGATTTTATTCGATACCTGCACCCACACACCCTTCTTATTTTTTGCCCCTGCCATTCACTTTTCAATCAGAAAAGCTGCTGCGAAATCTTGAAATTGATATTATCCATACCCATTCTCCCTTTCTAACAGGGCAGCTAGGTGCCATTCTAGCGAGACGGCTGCAGGTGCCGCTTTTTTTTACACACCATACAATGTACCATGAGTACCTTCACTATATTCCAGCACCCCACAAGGTGACAAAGCAGGTGGTCCTTAATGTAGTAAAGCGATACTGCAGTCACTGTACCCATATTATTGCCCCAACTGATGTCACCCGACAGACGATTCAGGACTTATATCAACTGAAAACCCCCATTACAGCATTACCTACAGGAATTGATTTAGAGCCATATAGGAACGTAGACAAGGAGTGGCTCCGAACGAAACTCCAAATTCCAAAAGACCATTCTATTATTCTATCCCTTGGACGCTTGAGTAAGGAGAAGAACTCTCACTTACTCTTAGAAGCGTTTCAAATCATCCAGAAATCTCTGCCCACATCTCACTTTGTTTTTGTAGGTGCGGGCGCAGAACGAGAACATCTCCAAACAGCTGCCGTACAGTTGGGATTAGAGACTAAGGTTCACTTTACAGGAAATCTAAATGAACAGGATGTGGTGCGCGCCTACGCTGGTTCGGATCTATTCATGTTTGCTTCCCAAACGGAAACTCAAGGTCTGGTCACACTAGAAGCTATGGCTGCCTCTCTCCCTGTTGTGGCTGTAGATGGCACAGGGACCAATGCTGTCGTCATCCATGGTAAAAATGGTTATTTGACAGCGCCTGATCCGAAAGAGCTGGCGAAATACGCGTGTGAGATCTTAACCAGACCGTCATTAAGAGATGCTCTAAAGAAGATGGCTCATGAGCAGGCCCAAAACTACAGTGTGGAAATAACTGCGGCTCAATTAGCCCATCTTTATGAAGAAGAATTGCGGAACCATTCCCCTTCCCGTTCATAAGCTGAATGGAGGGGGATGTTTGTGTACTGTGAAACGTTTGAGGAATACGATTACCAGTGGGATTATGAGAACTACAATTTTGACTTTGATAATGAATGGAATTAAAGAAAGAAGTGCCGCGGTTTTTTCACGCGACACTTCTTCTCAAAATATCTCTAGAACTGTACCTGAGGTACCTGTCTTGCTGCTTGATCTGCCTCAAAGAATGGCTTAGTTTCTTTGCTGAACATACTGGCAATAATATTCGTCGGGAACTTGCGGATCGTCTGGTTCCAATTTTGAACTGACTCATTATAGCGCATTCTCTCTGTAGCGATGCGGTTCTCTGTACCAGCTAACTCATCCTGCAGTCGGATAAAGCTGGTATCTGCTTTCAACTCTGGATAGTTCTCACTAATTGCTAATAATCTTCCTATAGCTGAATCCAATCCAGCGTTAGCTGCCATCTGATCTTCTGGGGTTCTAGCACCCAGTAATCGACTGCGAGCATCGGCAATCTCAGTAAAAATCCCTTCTTCATGGCTGGCGTACCCTTTTACCGTATTAACTAAGTTTGGAATAAGATCGGCCCTGCGCTGAAGCTGATTTTCCACCTGCGCCCACCGAGCGTCTACCGCTGTCTCCAGCTCTACCAGCTGATTATAGCGCCCGATAACAGAACCAACGCCTACCACAAGAATAATCAGAACGACTAATAAGACCACTGTTGACTTTTTCATGTTTCACACTCCTTTATTTAGAACCGGCGCCCGGCTCCGCCGCCGCCGCTTCTGCCTCCTCCAAATCCACCAAAACTTCCACCGCCTCTAGAACTGCCTCCCCCACTTCTACGTCCACCACTGGGTATGCGGGGACTACGTACAACTACAGTACGGCGAGTGGTGCGAGTTCCTCCACCACCGCCACCTGCTGTGCCACCTGGAGGGTAGTTACGATTGCGCCTCAGCAGAATAACGATGAGAACGAAGATAATAAAAGCCACAAACCAATCTCCCGACCCCGATTTCTTTTCCTCAGGGAGAGTGAATTCTTCCCCTGCTAGACTTGCTTGAAAGGCCTGTGCGAGATTGGACAACCCTTTACCATATTCTCTATTCACAAAATACGGAATAGCTGTTTGATCAATAATAGCACCTATCTTGCCATCAGGTAAAGCCCCTTCCAGCCCATAACCTGGTTCTACTTCAATGGCTCCCTCATCAATGGATAGTAAAATAAGAAGACCACTGTCTTCTGGGCCACCAACACCCCACGCCTCGAAAAGCCCTGTGATGTACTCTTTCGGGTCTAAAGGAGCCGTGGATTTCACTGTCACCACTGCCATTTCAATTCCTTGTTCGCTGCGCAGCTTTTCAGCTACCACTTGAATTTCTGCCTTACTTCTCTGATCCATCACATTGGCAAAATCATTAACATACCCAATGGCAGTTGGGTATTGAATACGACTGGCCCAACTAGAGATGGTACATAATAAGACAATCATAACAGTGCATAATACGATCCTGCTTTGTTTGTTCACAGGCATATCACCTCTCTCTACGAACCGAGTCACCATGTTGACCCACCAGCCCCGCTGTGCTGAGATATTGGCTGAGACCGTAAGCCAGTGGTTCTGCCATGTCTAAATCAAAACGTCCATTAATAACATATTCTTTGCTGTAGTGGACTAACACAACCTCACCAATAAATAGGTGATGGCTGCCAAGGGGAATCACCTCATGGACCTTACATTCTAGATTCACAGGACATTCTTGAATGAGGGGTCCTTTGACTTTTT
>JAAYRO010000127.1 GCA_012518735.1 Bacillota bacterium | reverse complement strand
CCCACTCATCTATCGTGTTACAGCTTAATTGTGGAAGAAGGGACTCCTTTCTTTAGGCTGCAGGAACAGGGTTTGCTCAATGCAGCAGATGACGATCTGCAGGCCCGAATGTACGATATGACTCGAAGGATCTTGGTTGAAAGTGGATACTGTCACTATGAAATCTCCAATTTTTGCAGACCATATTACGAAGCAAGGCACAATCTGCTTTATTGGCTGAACGAACCATTCTTAGGTCTAGGAAGTGGTGCAACAGGCTATCTTAACAGAGTGCGCTACACAAATGTACCCAGTATTGAAAAATACATTGACGGATGGTCACGGGGAGAACCGCATTATTCAAGTTTTCACAAGGCATCTGTAGATCAAGAAATGGATGAAACCATGATGGTGGGTATGCGGTTATTGGCTGGAGTAAGTGATGCAGACTTTCGAAATCGTTTTGGCAGCGGTTTGATGGAGGTTTACGGTCCACAAATTCAAGAACTGCTGAAAAGGGGTTTGGTTGAATTTAAAGATGGTGTTCTGAGTGTGACCGAACGAGGGTTATACTTGGAGAATCTAGTGTCGGGAGCATTCTTACGAGAGGCTGATTAACCCTCTTGACAAATGGAAGGCAAAGTGATATTTTATGGATAAATAGTGTTAGCACTCAATGAAGATGAGTGCTAAAAAGGAGGCGAGCGACTATGTTGGATGAGCGAAAACGTCTGGTTCTACGAGCTGTTATAGAAGACTATGTTGAAACAGCTGAACCAGTAGGTTCCCGAACGATCGCTCGTAAACACAATCTAGGTGTATCTCCCGCGACCATCCGTAATGAAATGGCTGACTTGGAAGAAACAGGATACCTACATCAGCCTCATGTTTCAGCCGGTCGTGTTCCTTCCGATAAGGGATACCGATTCTATGTTGATGTTCTCATGGAACCACATACTTTTTCTGAACGTGAGTATGGTGTTATCTACAGGGAAATCTCAGGCTATTACAGAGAAATGGAGAGGCTGATTCGGGAGGCAACTCGATTGTTAGCTCTGTTAACGCAGTCTATTTCGGTAGTTGTTGCCCCTCGTATGGATCGTTTGGTTTTCAAACACGTCCAGCTTGTTCTGTTGGATGAAAACAGTATTCTTGTGATCCTTGTGCTCCAACCAGGTATTGTGAAAAACAAGTTGATTAAGACAGAACAGTCATATTCACCTGCACAGCTTCACGAGATTTCGACTGCTTTGAATCAAAAGCTAAAGGGGATCACGTACCGAGAACTAGGTCCTACTGTTTTTAGTGAAATCATCCGGGATTTTGGTGAAATTGGTACCGTATTAGTTGAATTGGTCTTCCGGGGGTTAACAGAGGATAAAGGGGAACAGGTATATTCATCTGGTACTGCCAACATTCTGCAGCAGCCAGAATTTCAGGATGTTGATAGAGCCCGGGTTTTGCTGGAGATTCTAGATGAGAAAGAGCGTCTCCTTAGTTTGCTGAGCGATGCCTCGAAGTCTCGGGGTGTTCACATAGCGATTGGTCACGAAAATCCCCATGAAGAAATGCAGGATTGCAGTTTGGTCACATCCACGTACCATGTAGGTCGTGATGTGGTGGGAACGATTGGGGTCATCGGTCCAACGAGGATGGAGTATGCCCGGGTGGTATCGCTTGTGGACTTGATTGCTAGTTCTCTCAGTGAACTGCTGACTGAACTCAAATAGGTAAATGGACAGGACAGCCCTTCAGAGTAAGGGCTGTTACATTGGAGAAGGGGGTGCCCACATGGCAGAAAATAATGGTTTACCAGAAGAAACAACGGTTGAAGAACTAGAAATAGATGATGAGATTAAACCTCAGGAAGAGGATTCGACTGAAGAAGAACACATCTGCGATTGTGCAGCAGAATTAGAACAAAAGAATGCCCAGTTGGCGAATCAATTGCTGCGTTTGAAGGCAGATTTTGAAAATTTCAGACGTCGGAGTCGTAATCAGATGGAAGAGCTGACTCTTTCTGCAAATGAAGAACTGCTGCAGGATTTACTTCCTGTATTAGACAATTTTGAACGGGCGTTGGAATCAGGGAAGAAATCATGTCCTGACGATTCCTTTCTAGAAGGGGTTCGAATGGTGTATGAAGGGCTGATGCATACTTTAAATAAGTATGGATTAGAGTGTATAGAAGCAGAAGGTAAACCGTTTAATCCAGAACTCCATGACGCGGTCGTAATGGAGGGAGAAGGTGGAGATAACCTCCAGGTTATTCATCAGGTCCAAACAGGTTACCTGCTCAATGGCAAGGTGATCAGACATACGAAGGTGTTAGTTGGTCAAGTAGAGGGGGAAGAGTAAATGTCAAAAGTAATAGGAATTGACTTAGGAACTACTAATTCAGTTGTAGCAGTGATGGAAGCGGGCGAACCTGTTATTATTCCCAATGCAGAAGGTTCGCGTACTACCCCGTCAGTCGTCGCTTTCACTAAAGAAGGCGATCGAATTGTGGGACAGGTAGCTAAACGGCAGGCAGTAACCAATCCAGAGCGAACCATCAGCTCCATCAAGCGCCATATGGGAACTGCTCATAAAGTGAAAATTGATGGTAAGGAATATACACCTCAGGAGATTTCCTCTATGATTCTCCGGAAACTAAAGGAAGAAGCGGAAAACTATTTAGGTGAGACGGTAGAAAAGGCCGTTATTACTGTACCTGCTTATTTCACTGACGCGCAGAGACAGGCGACGAAGGATGCAGGAACCATCGCAGGCTTAGAAGTTTTGCGGATTATTAACGAGCCAACGGCTGCCGCGGTCGCCTATGGTTTAGATAAGGAGCACGAACAAACAGTGCTTGTTTTTGACCTAGGCGGCGGTACTTTTGATGTTTCCATTTTGGAAATGGATGAAGGATACGTTGGCGTTAAAGCTACAAGTGGAAATAACCGTTTGGGCGGCGACGACTTTGATGAACGTATTGCAAATTATTTGGTTAGTGAATTCAAAAAAGAGACAGGTCTAGACTTAACGAAGGACAAAATGGCTATGCAGCGGTTAAGGGAGGCTGCTGAGAAAGCCAAAATTGAGCTGTCAGGTCTGCCTCAAACAAATATCAACTTACCCTTTATTAGTGCTACGGCAGCTGGTCCTGCTCATATGGACATTGATCTGACTAGGGCTAAGTTTAATGAGTTGACAGCCGATTTAGTGGAGAAGACCCTTGAGCCGATCCGCCAGTCTATGAAAGATGCTGGACTGACAGCTGATGAGATTGATCGAGTAATCTTAGTAGGTGGATCAACTCGGATTCCAGCAGTGCAGGAAGCTATTGGAAAACTAATGGGTAAAGAACCTTATAAAGGTGTTAACCCAGATGAAGTTGTAGCAATGGGTGCTGCTGTTCAGGCAGGAGTATTGTCTGGTGAGTTTGAAGAAGGTCAAGGTCTTGTGTTAGTGGACGTTACACCTCTCTCCTTGGGTATTGAGACCTTAGGTGGCGTTATGACCCGCTTAATTGAGCGTAATACTGCTATTCCATGCAAGCAGACTCAAATCTTTACTACTGCAGCGGATAATCAACCGGCAGTGGATATTCACGTTCTGCAGGGAGAAAGGCCAATGGCTGCAGATAACGTAACTCTTGGTAGATTCCAATTAACGGGAATTCCACCTGCTCCACGTGGGGTTCCGCAGATTGAGGTAACCTTTGATATTGACCGCAACGGTATTGTGAATGTAACAGCTAAGGATTTAGGTACAGGACGAGAGCAGAAGATTACCGTAACTTCTTCCACTGGTTTGACTGATAGTGATATCGAAAAACTAGTGCAGGAAGCAGAAGAGCATGCAGAAGAAGATAAGGCCAAACGTGAGAAAATTGAACTGCGCAACCAAGCAGATAATGCACTGTGGGCTGTCGATCGTACTATGAAGGACTTAGGTGACAAAATTACCGAAGACCAAAAGGCGCAGATAGAGTCCGCGAAAAGCGAGCTCAAGGCTGCAGTGGAAAAAGATGATACGGAAGAAATTAAAGCCAAAATGAAGGCTTTAGATGAAGTTCTTCATCGTATTTCGGAAAAACTGTATCAAGAAGCGCAGGCGGCTGGAGTTAATCCAGAGGCTGCCTCCGAAGCAAGTGGAACAGACCAGAATGAAGATATTGTTGATGCCGATTTCACGGAAGAGTCGTAAATGGGCAGAAAAGAAGGCGGTGTAATCCTTGGCCAAACGAGACTATTATGATGTACTGGGAGTGTCCAGGGGTGCTTCGGAGGATGAAATCAAGAAGGCCTATCGCCAACTAGCCCGGGAGCTTCATCCAGACGTTAATCCTTCCGATGATGCAGAAGAGAAGTTTAAGGAGATTAATGAAGCTTACTCCGTCCTCAGTGACCCAGAACGACGGGCCCAGTATGATCAATTTGGTCATGCGGCTTTTGACAATGCCGGTATGGGTGGCCCTGGCGGTGGATTCGGCGGATTTGGTGGATTTGACGATCTAGGTGATATCTTTGCTGACATGTTTTTTGGTGGAGGATTCGGTGGTCGTCAAAGCAATCGACCAAGGAAAGGTGCCGATCTTCGTTATGATTTAACGATTGATTTTGAAGAAGCAGCTTTTGGTGTGGAAACTACCATTGAGCTTCCACGTACGGAGATCTGTGACCACTGTCATGGCAATCGAGCAGAACCAGGTACACCCATAACCACTTGTCCAGATTGTAATGGGACAGGAGAGGTTCGAACGGTTCAACAGACCCCATTTGGCCGTTTCGCCAGTACAAGAACGTGCAGTAGATGTGAGGGTGAAGGGAAAACCTTTGAGACGCCTTGTAAGGTCTGTCAGGGAACAGGCACCGTTAGAAAAACTCGCAGAATAAATGTTAATATTCCTGCCGGAATTGATGAGGGACAGATCGTCCGCTTAAGTGGTCAGGGTGAAGCTGGTCATCGCGGTGGTCCCCCAGGGGATCTGTTGATTGTAATTCAGATTCGTCCTCACGAATTGTTTAGGCGGGAAGGGAATAATGTTGTATGCGAAATCCCCATCACTTTTGTGCAGGCCGCATTAGGTGATGAAATAGAGGTGCCTACGCTCGATGGAAAGGTTACTATGCGTATTCCTGAAGGTACTCAAAGCGGCAAAATAATGCGTTTGCGAGGAAAAGGCATCCAGGATGTGCGTGGTTTTAGCCGAGGTGACCAACTCGTTCATATAAGAGTGGTAACACCGGTCAAACTTAGTTCAAAACAGAAAGAACTTCTCCGGCAGTTCGCAAAAGAAGGTGGAGGGTCAACACCTGACGAAGCGAAGGGTTTCTTTGAGAGAATGAAAGACGCACTGCGTTAGTAACAAGTTATAGTGCTGCCCTGTAATGAAACGGGGCAGCTTTTGGTTTTCCAATACAAGGGAGCGATGAGCGTGGACACGTGGCAGGAAGTAAAGATTTCTATCAATCGGGAAGCGGCGGAAGCAGCATACGCTGTTTTAGATCAGCTAGGAATTTCCAATGTGGTTGTGGAAGATGCTTCTTTAGTGGACCTTGCTAGAGAACAAGGTTGGGGTGATTATTTTCCAGAGACGGTCTCCTCTGAACAAGTGGTGATTGTCTGTTATTTCCCAGAGCATCGCTCTTCTGATGAGCTTGAAGTAATTCGCAAACGCTTACAGGACCTAGAGGCGTTTGAGCTTAATCCAGGTCAGGTCGAAGTATCGGTTCGATACGTTCACGAAAGGGATTGGGCCAATGCTTGGAAAGCGTACTATCATACAGAACGTAATGGCCAGGTTGTCATTCAGCCTTCGTGGGAACAGGATTGTTCCGATGTTGAAATCAAGCCAGATGATATTGTTGTTCGTTTAGATCCGGGTATGGCGTTTGGGACAGGTACCCATCCTAGTACAGGAATGTGTATTGCATTCCTTCAAGAGTTGGATCTGAAAGACGAGACCGTTTGGGATGTAGGAACAGGTTCGGGAATTTTGTCTATCATAGCAGCTAAGTTAGGGGCAGAGGTTCAAGCTGTAGACATAGATCCTGTGGCTGTCAAAACTGCACAGGATAATCGGGATCTGAACCAGGTTCAATTCCCAGTATTTCAGGGGAGTATTGAACATTTAACAGGGCGGCCCACTGTTGTGATGGCTAATATTATTGCCGATGTGATCATACAGCTGCTTCCTGAGATTTACCGCCTATTGGAAGACGGAGGTAAGTTTATAGCAGCAGGGGTGATTCAGGAGAGAGCTGGGGATGTTGAAGCACTAGCTTCGGAGCTTGGGTTTAATGTCGCTGCCCGTGAGCACCAGCAGGAATGGGTTGGATATATTTTTCAAAAGGAGTAAGACTGTGGCGAGATTCTTTTTGGAACAAGAGTATTTAAGAAGCGAATCTGTGAGAATTACAGGTGAGGACGCTCACCACATTTCCCGAGTCTTGCGCCTCAAGATAGGGGATGAAATTGAATGTGCACCGGGTACAGGTGAGATTCATGTTGTTCGTTTAACTCGTGTAGAAGGTGACTTGGTAGAAGGAATTATCGTTGACAGTTATCTCTCTAGTGAGGAATCTCCAATAATAACTCGACTATATCAGGGACTAGCCAAGGGTGACAAAATGGATTTTACCATTCAGAAAGCTGTCGAATTAGGGATTTCGGAGATTGTTCCTTATACGTCACGATACACGGTTGTTAAGTTAAATCAGGCACAGCAGAAAAGACGTCTTCAGCGGTGGGAACGCATTGCTCGCGAGGCTGCCAAACAGTCAAAAAGGGCTCGCCTCCCTATTGTACAGCCTTTGGTTGAATTCAGCGGTCTCCTTGAACGTTTGGAGATCCATAGGGCCGCGGGGGAGTTAATTCTTATCCCCTATGAGCATGAGAAACAAGTTCGGCTGCAGGACATTGAATGTTCTCAGCCAAAGGCTGTTTCAGTTCTAATTGGTCCTGAAGGTGGGTTTCATCCCACAGAAGTTGCAGAGGTTGTGGAGCGGGGTGCCCATGTCATTACTCTAGGACCACGTATTCTGCGTACTGAGACTGCTGGTCTAGTTGCTCTCAGTCTGGTAGGCTATCGTTGGGGGGATTTAGCATGAACATACGATCAAAAACTCTAGCTGTTGCTACTTTGGGATGTAAGGTAAATCAATATGATACAGATGCAGTTTTGACCCAATTTCTTGAGGCAGGATACACAGTTGTAGATTTCGACGAGAAAGCGGATGTATACATAATTAATACATGTACCGTTACGAATATGGGTGATCGAAAATCGCGCCAAATGATCCGCCGAGCTTACCGAAATAATCCTTCTGCGAAAGTAGTAGTTATGGGCTGCTTAGCCCAAACATCTCCAGAAGAAGTGGGCGAAATTGAAGGAGTTAATTTGATCGTTGGTACGGATCAGCGGGGTCGAATTTTGGAGTTAGTTGAGTCACTCGAGATAACACAGAGGGAGTCACTAGTAGAAGACATTTTCGCTGTCCGTGACTTCGAAGAACTATCTGTTACTGATTTTGCCGGTCGGACCCGGGCGGTCATCAAAATACAGGATGGCTGCAATCAGTTTTGTTCCTATTGCCGCGTTCCATATGCGAGAGGCCGTTCTCGAAGCCGTCATCCACAGAATGTTATTGACCACGTAGAAAGCGTTGTTCGTGGTGGGTTTAAGGAGATAGTGTTAACGGGAATTCACTTGGGTCTTTATGGGCGAGACCTAAATCCCCCTGTTACACTAGAATCAATTATTCAGCAGATTGCTGATATTCCAGGTGTTTTACGGCTGCGCTTAGGTTCTATTGAGCCTCACGAGATTACTGATCAGTTACTAGAGCTGGTAGCTAATAATCCTGTTGTTTGTGAGCATTTACATATTCCCTTACAGAGCGGTAGTGATCGGATTTTGGAGCGTATGCGTCGAAGTTATACTACAGGGGAATATCGAGAGATTGTAGAAAAGGTACGAGCTGAGGTACCAGAGTTAGCTGTGACCACTGACATTATTGTGGGATTTCCAGGGGAAACGGAACAGGATTTCCTCGAAACCATGGAATTTGCTGAGGAGATGGGATTCAGCCGTTTACATGTTTTCAAATATTCGAAACGGGAAGGAACTCCCGCAGCGTCCTTTCCCCAACAGATACCCAACAAGGTAAAGAATATCCGCAGCAAGCGTCTAATCAAACTGGGTCATTCAATGGCCCAAGACTATCATCGCCTTTTCCTTGGGAAAACCGTGTATGTCTTGGTGGAAGAAGTGAGAGATGGCATGGCTGAAGGTTTGACCAATACTTATATTCGCTCAGTCTTTCCTACTTCATATGGAGAAGAATTGGTGGGTCAAATCATTCCCATTCGAGCGATTAAGGCAGATAAACAAGGAATTCTAGGTGAATGTGTCTAAGTGTTCGTTATAGTATGCCATGATGATGTGGAGGGGGGTGTCCCATATGGCTGGAGACTGTGTATTTTGTAAAATTGTATCACAGGAAATCCCAACAGAGTTCCTTTTGGAGACAGAACATGTTGTGGCTTTCCAGGATATTAACCCGGAAGCACCTACCCATCTCCTTGTCATCCCTAAGAAACACATTACCAGCATTTCTGCTTTGGAGGACGATGACCAAGGGATTGTAGGAGAAATCATGCTCGCGATTCGGGATTTAGCTGAAAAGGAACAGTTAGATCAAGGTTATCGAGTAGTGGTGAATACTGGTTCGCAAGCTGGACAGACAGTAAAACATCTTCACTTCCATCTTTTAGGTGGTCGTTCTCTTAAGTGGCCGCCTGGCTAGACGGGTTGTGAGATATGATTGACCATATGTTTATTTTCGATTATAATAAACTAGGATATCATGCAGAGGACTGTGTCTGTTTTTTTAATCATTCACAGGTAGTCGGCATTGGAGGGAGGGATACTAGTGGCAGAAGTAAAAGTAGGTAAGAATGAGTCCCTCGATAATGCTTTGCGTCGCTTCAAAAAGCAAATTCGGATGTCTGGTGTGTTATCCGAAGCAAGAAAACGGGAACACTACGAGAAACCAAGTGTGAGGAGAAAAAAGAAATCCGAAGCGGCACGGAAGAGAAAATATCGGTAAGTACTATAAGGGGCTCGATGTCTTTGTGATGTCGAGCCTTTTTTGAGAGTGGGTGGAATAATGAAGCGAATGGAGCGGAAGGTCCTAATTGCTGTGCTGATGGTGGCTCTCCTTTCTAGTACAGTATCTGCTGCACAGGTAGTCTATTCAATCCCGATTCAGGGAGAAATTGAACCTGGTTTAGCTGACTTTGTGGCACGGGCACTTGCGACAGCAGAAAGAGAAAATGGTGTTGTCCTGATTGAAATAAACACCTTTGGAGGACGAGTGGATGCGGCCACTGAGATTAAGGATATGCTTGTTCGAGCAAAAGTGCCTGTTATTGCCTATGTGAGTGAGCGAGCATGGTCTGCTGGTGCTCTTATTGCTTTGGCTGCTCCACGAATCGCTATGGCACCAGGAAGCAGCATAGGTGCTGCTGAGCCACGGCCCATGGATGAAAAAACGGTATCAGCTCTGAGAGCCGAGTTTGAATCGACTGCAGAGAGTATGGGACGGGATAAGAAAATTGCGGCGGCCATGGTCGATGCAGATGTGGCTATTGAGGGATTAGTAGAGAAAGGCAAGATATTGACTTTATCTGCTAGAGAGGCTCTGGATCACGGATACGCAGATCTTGTTGCTGCTAACTGGCAGAGCGTTCTGCTTTATTTTGGTTATGATGACTACGAGTTGGTGCAACTAACACCACATTGGGCAGAGAGAATAGCTCGATTCTTGACTAATTCGACCGTTAGTTCTCTCCTCTTAACTTTAGGTTTTCTAGGACTTATTTTTGAGATTACAAGTCCAGGATGGGGAGTACCTGGAACGGGCGGAATCATTGCCCTCCTGCTCTTTTTCGGTGGTCGTTACATAACTGGATTAGCAGGCTTTGAAGAAATCGGTTTGTTTATCTTAAGTCTCTTGCTCTTAGGACTTGAGATTTTTGTCATACCTGGCTTTGGTTTGGCAGGGATATTAGGCATTATAGGGATTATTACCAGTATCATCTTGGTTTTTGGTAATTTGCAGGCAGCATTAACGAGTCTGTTTATTGCTCTTGCTGTCAGTATAGTAGCTATTGCTCTACTATGGAAGCGAATTAAGAAATCAAAATTTTGGCAGCGCTTAATTCTTTCTCACACTGAGTCGAAAGAAGAGGGTTACAGAGGAACGCCCGATATATCCAAGGAATTGGTGGGTAAGGAGGGTACTGCCCTCACTCCTTTGCGACCTTCTGGTACGGCTGTTATTGATGGTGAACGCTATGATGTAGTAAGTGAGGGAGGGTTTGTGAGCGCTAATTCTATAGTAAAGGTCATTACCGTTGAAGGAACTCGGATAGTGGTTCGTGAATTATCCTAAGAGATAGTTAAGAAACGGGAGGTATGAATATGTCATTGTTTTTTGCTGGGCTGCCGCTTCTGCTGCTGATAATCGTGATTGTTCTGTTCTTTAGTTTTGTTCCAGTCGGACTATGGATTTCAGCGATTGCAGCTGGTGTAGATGTTGGGCTCATTACCTTGATCGGTATGCGTCTGCGTCGTGTTGCCCCTGCCCGAATTATACTGCCCTTTATTAAGGCGCAAAAAGGTGGAGTGGAAACAACCATTGATAAGTTAGAAGCCCACTTCTTAGCAGGAGGTAATGTAGATAACGTTGTGGACGCTCTCATTGCAGCACATCGAGCCGATATAGCCTTAACGTTTGAGAGGGCAGCGGCCATTGATTTGGCTGGTCGTAATGTACTGGAAGCAGTGCAAATGAGTGTAAATCCAAAAGTGATTGAGACACCGCTGATTTCGGCTGTTGCAAAAGACGGTATCGAATTGAAGGCAAAAGCTCGAGTTACGGTACGTGCCAATATTGATCGGCTGGTAGGTGGAGCAGGCGAAGCTACCATTATTGCCCGTGTTGGTGAAGGTATTGTTACAACAGTCGGTTCAAGTGAGAGTCATGCAGAAGTCTTGGAGAATCCAGATAAGATCTCCCGGATGGTGTTGGCCAAGGGTCTTGACTCTGGTACCGCTTTTGAGATTCTTTCTATTGATATTGCCGATGTTGATGTAGGGCGGAATATTGGAGCTCGTTTACAGATGGATCAGGCCGAGGCCGATAAGAATATTGCACAGGCCAAAGCTGCTGAAAGACGTTTCGCAGCACAGGCTCGTGAACAGGAAATGAAGGCTCAAGTCCAAGAAATGCGCGCGCATGTAGTAGAGGCAGAAGCTGAAGTACCTCGGGCGTTAGCGGAAGCTTTACGCGAAGGGAAATTAGGAGTTATGGATTACTACAATATGCAGAATATCATGGCAGATACTCGTATGCGGGAAAGCATTGGAAAAGAGAGTACTGAATCTAAACCTGGCCAAGACGAGCCTAAGTAGGTGATAATGTGGAATTCATTGTTCCAATAGGAGTAATCATTTACATTATCATGGCTGTTTTGGGTGCCCTTATCCAGAGTATGGCTTCTAAGGATCAACCGAAAAAAGGGTCTAGTCCAAAAAGGGTTAGTGTAGAGGCGCCTCAACCTGAGATGGAGCCGGTGTCCATAATGGAAGCCGACTCCATGGATGACGATTATGAAGACGAATCAATCCTGGACGATGATTGGGAACCTCTTAAGGCAGAGAAGGCAGCACAAGTGCGTATTCCCCGTTGGATGACTGAACCTAGTCGGTTGGCCCAAGCTGTCATAATGTCTGAAGTGATTCGAGAACCGCGCTCTAAGCGGCCATGGCCAATTAGGTAACAACAATTTACCTTGAGAACATCTTTTTAATACAGTATAATATTTAAAGGATTAAGCAGATCTCAAATGAGAAAAATGCTATGGAGGGATTGGGAAATGAGCCAGGAGAAACTGCGAATAGGTATTATTGGTTGTGGAGGCATTGCCAATGGAAAACATATGCCTAGTTTAGCAAAGCTTCCGCAGGTTGAGATGGTAGCGTTTTGTGATATTATTGAGGAAAGAGCGACTAAAGCGGCAGCTGAGTATGGGGTAGAAGGTGCCGATACCTATCTAGATTATAGAGAATTACTTGAGGATGATTCTATCGATGTGGTACATGTCTGTACCCCTAACAATTCCCACTCGGAGATTACTGTGGCGGCTCTAGAAGCTGGAAAGCACGTCATGTGCGAAAAGCCCATGGCAAAGACAGCTGCAGAAGCTCGCTTAATGGTCGAGACTGCAGAGAAGACTGGTAAGAAACTGTCCATTGGGTATCAGAATCGCTTCCGGAATGATAGCCAATATCTCTATGAGGCCTGCCGGCGGGGAGAATTGGGTGAGATCTACATGGCGAAAGCCAAAGCTATCCGCCGCAGAGCTGTTCCTACATGGGGTGTCTTCCTAGATAAGGAGAAGCAGGGTGGCGGTCCTTTGATTGATATAGGTACGCACGCACTTGACTTAACACTGTGGATGATGGATAATTATCGTCCTAAGTATGCTGTCGGTACTATTTACCACAAGCTTAATAAGAGAGAAAATGCTGCAAATGCATGGGGTCCGTGGGATCCAAAGAAATTTACAGTAGAAGACTCTGCTTTTGGATTTATTGTTATGGAAGATGGAGCAACTGTCATTCTAGAGTCAAGTTGGGCACTAAACACTCTGCTTGACGGTGAGGGGCGAACTATCCTCTGCGGTACTGAAGGTGGTGCAGATATGGAAGATGGTCTGCGAATCAATGGTGAAGAGTACGGCAGACTGTTCACTAAAAAACCAGCCCTTCATACTGGCGGCGTAGCATTCTTTGATGGTAAGAGTGAAACCGATGCTGAGAGGGAAGCTCGGCTGTGGATTGAAAGCATTCTTAACGATACAGAGCCAGTTGTCCTGCCCGAGCAGGCCTTGGTTGTTACAGAAATTCTTGAGGCAATTTATGATTCTGCCCGAACTGGCAAGCCAGTATACTTCAAAGACGGTCGGAAAATCGATTAAGTTTCAAAAAGAGAAGGTTGGACCCAACAGGGTCTAACCTTTTTTTTATGCGCATAAGTTTATGTGAGGGGGGACGAAAATGGGGTTGGGAATTAGAGAGAAGATAATGCGGCAGATTGCCAATACAATGGAGTTACCTCCTGAAGTAGTAATGGATTATCCGAGAATTACAGTTGTGGGCAGCACGGAAGCTCTCATTGAGAACCATAAAGGTTTAGTACAATATACTGCTGACTGCATTAAGGCAAAATCACTTCAAGGAGTGATTGTCGTGACAGGTCACAACTTGCATATCCAGTTCTTCTCATCAAATGAAATAAAAATCACAGGTCATTTACACCATGTGGAATGGGTATGACGGAAAACGGGGTGTGCATTCATGATCATACGTCTATGGTTGTGGATTACGGGCTACTTGGTGGTTAGGTTCAAAGGACAGGATATAGAAACGGTCCTAGACCTTGCTGCTCGACATGGAATAAACTTTTGGGGTGTAGAACGGCTTACTACCGACATAGTTATTGGGAGGATTGGTGTTCGTCAGTTCAGAAGACTCCGCCCTCTATTGTGGAATCGGGAAGTAAGTGCCGCCATTGTCGATCGGCGGGGGCTGCCCTTTACTTTTCACAAATTGAGCCAACGGGCTTTTTTCATTCTCGGGATGGGGATAGTATGTCTGATTATCTTGTATCTTTCTAGTTTCATATGGTTCATTGAAGTCACCGGCAATGAACAGCTTACTACTGATGAAGTCTTAGATTTTGTGGTAGACCAAGGGTTACATGTAGGGCTAAAAAGACAGGACTTCTCAGCAAAGAGTCTTGAAAACAAGCTTTTGGCACAGTTTGAAATGCTGGCTTGGGTTGGTATTCGTCTGCAGGGCACAAAAGTACATATTGAATTAGTGGAACGGAGCATTTATGAACCTGCGCTGTCACTAGTTGGTAATATTGTGGCTGAGCGGGATGGGCTGATTACTGAGCTATTCGTCCTGCGGGGAACTCCATTTGTTACAGAGGGAGATACGGTTCGGCAGGGTGAAGTCTTGATTTCCGGTGAGTACTACGATCCTTGGGGTCGCAAGCAGGTAGGACGTGCTGAAGGTGCTGTGCACGCTCGAGTATGGTATGAGTCCTTCGCTGAAGGATCGTTGAGTCGTTTAGAGACAAGAAGGCTAGGGGGTCACAAGAGACAGCTTCTCATCCATATTGGTCCATTAACCATTCCTTTAGGGTTTGGTCCTCCATACAAAGAATACTCAACAGAAACACTGTGCTGGAAGCTGCCAATAAATGGCTCGAAACCCATCATAGGAGTTACTAAATTAGACCATTATGAAGTGAAGTATACAGAAATCCCCATTTCAAGTGAGGAGGCGCTCCAGGAAGCACTTTCGAAGGCTTGGGCGTATTTAGATCGAACAGGTGTAGACCTAGAACAAGTCCGGCAGTATCGAATTCAGGAGGATCCTATTGAGGACGGTAATGGAATTCGTGTTCATCTCTATGTAGAGGTTGAGGAAAATATCGCCCGATTTCTGCCCATTCCATGATTTGCATCTAGCGACCGTTTTGCTTATAATAAGTGCATAGGACAAATAATAGGAGGATTGTTAAAGTATTGAGTCAGACATTGCGCCTTCGAGATAATGAACAGGCTCAGATCGTCAGCGGCAAACACGATGAGAATCTGCGTCTGGTGGAGTCTGCATTAAATGTTAAGATCGTGCCTCGTGGTTTAGACCTATTGATTAATGGTTCGGATGACGCAGTAGAAAAAGCTTGTCGAGTACTCCAGAACATCGCGGCTTTAGGAAACAATCTTACAAGTCACGACGTCTATTACGCGATCCAGTTAGTAGAAAACGGCGAAACCACGACTATAAAAGATATTAGTGCTGGTACGGTGGTTGTTACTCATAGAGGACGCCAGATTCGACCAAAAACTACTGGTCAGAAGAAATATGTTGATGCAATTCTCCAAAATGACATTGTATTTGGTATTGGTCCAGCTGGTACAGGTAAGACCTATTTGGCTATGGCGGCTGCTATTGCCGCACTGAAAAAGAAAGAGGTCGAACGAATCGTATTAACTAGACCAGCGGTAGAAGCAGGCGAGCATTTAGGGTTCTTACCTGGCGATTTACAGGATAAGGTAGATCCTTATTTGCGGCCACTGTATGATGCTTTGTATGACATTCTTGGACAAGAGGCCTACCAGAAGTATCGGGAAAAAGGGATTATTGAGGTAGCACCCCTTGCGTATATGCGTGGGCGTACACTCGACGATTCTTTTATCATACTAGATGAAGCTCAGAACTCAACACCGGAACAGATGAAGATGTTCCTTACTCGGCTTGGTTTTGGGTCACAGGCAGTTGTGACAGGTGACATTACACAAGTGGATCTGCCGAGAGGTAAATTTTCAGGACTGGTTATCGTTCAGAAAATTCTTAAAGATGTTGAAGGTATAGAGTTCTGCTATCTCCATGAGAGTGATGTTGTTCGGCACCCATTAGTCCAGAGGATCATTCAGGCTTACGATGCATACGGGAGAGAGGCGGAAAAATAGCCGCCAAGAGGGGGAGCATAGTGGGTAAGCGAAAGAACGGGAAAAACTTGCAGCGGGTGTGGAAGCAATTCGTAAACAAAACCTCGGTTCGCCAATGGCTGCTTGCGTGTTTGTTTTTTATTGGAATGTTAGCGGTTTTCATTTTTGATGCGCTGCCAACCGGTGTATCTGTAGAAGTTGGGCAGGTGGCTAAGCGGGATCTTACTGCTCCTAGAACGGCAGTTAATCGGGCCGCAACAGCGAAGTTGCGGGAAAATGCAGAAAAGCAGGTACTGCTTGAGGTTAGCGAAGACCCAGATTATTATGACTTGAATCACGCGGCAGTTCTTAGGGTAGAGGAAAATCTAACAGGTATTCTAAACCTGCTCCGCTCTAGTATTCCCCAGAGTACTGCTGCTAATAGTGAACAAGAACAAGAGGCTGCAGTAGATGAAGAAACGAAGGAAGAAGAACAAGAACCCTTATCTACTTCTGAGGTGGATCGGCGTCTGATTCGTGATTGGAAAATAGAGATTCCTAATTCGATTCTCGAAGAGATTGCTAAATTAAACTTGGCCGATTTTGATCTTTTCGCTCAGTTTGTGTCCGATTTGGTTTTGGACCAGATGGACGAAAGAATTAGTGAAGACGGCTTGCGGGACGCTCGCGATCAGTTTGAGCAGATTGTGCGGTCTAGAGGGTTGTCTGGGCCTCTTGAGGAGGCAGCCATTGTGATTGGACGCCATCTCATTCAGCCAAACTTGGTCTTGAATACACAAAAGGTAAATCAAGCACGTCAGGATGCTGCGAATTCTGTTGAACCTGTTACTATAATGGAAGGGGAAATCATCGTTAGAAAAGGCGATGTTGTCCACTCTGAACATATTCAGCTGCTCCAGGATGTTGGTCTAATAAAAACTGGTGTTGATTATGGGGTGCTGGTTGGCCTTGTTCTTTTGGTAGTGCTCTTAGCAGCTGCAATCGGAGTGTTCCTCTATCAAAACCGCAAAGATATTCTTCGTAATGAAGGTATTTTGGCCCTTCTAGGTTCTATTCTACTGGCTGTTGCTTTTATCGGTAAGTTGTTTACTTTTATTGGCTGGCCAGAGGCAGCGTATCTTCATCCCACTGCCTTAGCTGGTTTACTGCTGACCCTGCTTATTGACTCAAAAGTGGCTGGTACGGCTTCAATCGTACTGGCAGTTGTCTTAGGTGTGATCAATAATTTCAGTTTCAACATCAGCGTTTTAGCCATTGCAAGCGGATTAACGGCTATCTTTAGTGTATCTCGGGTAAGTCAGCGGGGGGACTTAATGCGAGCCGGTTTTGTTGTAGGTGGAGTTAACTTTCTAACCATGATGACGTTGGGCCTATTACAGCGGGACACATCTTTGATTATCCACAGTTATTTGGGTGTACTAAATGGAGTGTTCGCATCCATAATTGCCATTGGTCTGCTGCCGTACTTAGAAAGTGTTTTTGGCATTACCTCGTCAATCCGTCTGTTGGAGCTTTCCAATCCTAATCACCCCCTGCTTCGGAGATTGATGCTGGAAGCGCCCGGTACGTATCACCACAGTATTTTGGTAGGTAATTTAGCGGAAGCAGCAGCAGAGGCTGTAGGTGCAGATGGACTCTTAGCTCGAGTAGGGTCACATTATCATGATATTGGAAAACTCAAACGGCCATACTTTTTTGTAGAGAACCAAGTAGGGATGGATAATCCTCATGATAAAATGGCAGCATCCCTTTCAACTCTGATTATCACTTCTCACGTAAAAGATGGTATAGAGCTTGCAAAAGAGTTCAAATTACCAGACGTTGTGACTCAGTTTATTGCCCAGCATCACGGAACAGATTTAGTACGTTACTTTTATCATCGGGCTAAAGAGGTTGGGGACGAGACGGTTGAGGAAAAAGACTTTCGTTATCCTGGACCAAAGCCACAGACGAAAGAAGTGGCTATCGTGTCCTTGGCCGATGCTACGGAAGCGGCGGTCCGCTCCCTTTCTAAACCAACTCCAGGTAAAATAGAAGGTTTGGTCCGCAAGATCATCAAGGATCGGCTGAATTCAGGGGAACTTGATGAGAGTGACTTGACATTTCAAGATCTGGATAAAATCGCGAACGCTTTTGTGAAGGTCATTATGGGTATGTTCCACTCCCGAGTGGAATATCCTGAGAAGATTACAAAAGAAGAAATTGAAGGGAAGCGAAGTCGCGGTGGAAATACTGATAAATAATGATCAAACACAGTATTCGATTAATGGGTTTGAGGTACAAATTGAGAGTGCTTTTCAAATACTCTTGACTTTGGAGGATATTCGTGAACAGGTAGAAGTAGGTGTGACTTTTGTGGACGATGTGGCCATCCAGTCACTGAATCGGGAGTATCGAGGTAAGGATGTTCCCACAGATGTCTTGTCTTTTCCCCAAGATGATGACGATGGCTTTTTTGTTCCAGAGGGCGTACCTCGGATCCTTGGCGATATTGTCATCTCTCTTCCCCGTGCAGCTGAACAAGCAGGTGATTACGGTCACAGTATGGAGCGAGAGGTGGTTTATCTTGCAGTTCATGGTTTACTTCATTTATTGGGGTATGATCATGAAGATTCTCAAGACCAGAGTATTATGCGTCAGCGGGAAGAGGAAGTGATGGCTCGCATCGGTCTAGGGAGAGATTGAGGATGAGTTCAAAAAACATCTATTCCAGCTTCAATTACGCCATTCAGGGTGTCATTTATGTGCTGCGAACCCAGCGAAACATGAAGGTTCATTTTCTTATTGGAATTATGGTTATCATTCTTGCGACAGTACTCAGCGTTCCCCGTACCGAATTGATGGTGCTGTTCTTAACCATTGGAGGCGTTATTACAGCTGAGTTGGTAAATACGGCTGTGGAAGAGGTTGTGAATCTAGTAACACAAGAGTATCACCCATTAGCGAAGATTGCAAAGAACGTTTCTGCTGGTGCGGTCCTAGTCTCGGCACTCACATCTGTCTGCATAGGCTACTTAGTTTTTATAGAATACTTTCTTAAGTTTGACGCAACTGTTTTCCGACAAGCGTTTCCAGTCCATTATCTGATTGTGATGGCTATTGCCACAGTTACTTTCACCATTATCAGTTTGAAGGCTGCATCGGGAAGCGATGATTTGCTGCGAGGTGGTATGCCGTCGGGACATACTGCTCTTGCCTTTGCTTTGGCAGTAGCCATTTGGCAGACAAGTTCAGGTCTACCGGTAGTGGCAGGATTTGCCCTAGCGGCCTTAGTGGGGCAGAGCCGCGTAGAAGGACAGATTCACAATTGGTGGGAAGTAGCGGCTGGAGCTTGTATTGGAATATTTATTACATCGATTTTCTTCCAACTCAAAGGATAATTATGGGTCTGCAGAATGGAGGGTCAGACTATGACGGGGAAAGAACTAATGGATGCTGCTGTTAAGGCACGGGAGTATGCATATGTACCGTATTCTAAGTTTCCAGTCGGTGCAGCAGTTTTAGCTCAAGACGGACGAGTATTTTTAGGCTGTAATATTGAAAACGCGGCCTATGGTCCTACCAATTGTGCAGAACGGACTGCTATTTTCAAAGCTATTTCTGAAGGTGTTCGTGATTTTACGGCCTTAGCTGTAGTTGCTGATACCCCTGGTCCTTGTGCCCCCTGCGGTGTCTGCCGTCAAGTAATGGTAGAGTTTTTTAGTGAAGATACCCGTGTTTATCTCGGAAATTTGCAGGGTGAACTAGTGGAAACGACTGTAGGCGAGCTGCTGCCAAATGCGTTTAGCGCTGGTGATTTTCAGGATTAGGAGATCCTTATAAAGGAGATATGTTAATGTCCGTTTTTCGTTCTGGATTTGCGGCTGTTGTAGGTCGTCCCAACGTGGGCAAATCAACCCTACTTAACGCTTTATTAGGCCAAAAGGTAGCTATTGTGTCCAATAAACCTCAAACTACAAGAAATACGATTCAGTGCGTTTTGACAAGAGACAACGCCCAGATTGTATTTTTAGATACTCCAGGTCTTCACAAGCCATTACACAAATTAGGCGAATACATGATGAAAAGCGCGTTTCAAGCTTTAGAAGAAGTGGATGTTGTGTTGTGGCTTGTTGAGATGGGAGAGTGGACTGTTGTTGAAGAACATATTTTGGATGAATTGGCACATGTGAAACAACCTATACTCTTGGTCCTTAATAAAGCAGATCTTGTCAGTTCAGAGGAACAGCACGAGTTTACCCGTTTTGTTCAGACAAAACGTGAATTTGCAGATGTTGTGGCAGTTTCAGCCCTTACAGGTCATAATCTTACACAGTTAGTAGATCTAATCATTGATAGACTAGAAGAAGGTCCTAAGTATTATCCTGATGATTGGATAACAAACCATCCTGAACGCTTTATTATTGCAGAATTTATCCGAGAAGAATTGTTAGCTCGGACAGAAGAAGAGATTCCCCATTCTATTGCGGTCGATGTGGATGAGATAAAGGAAGATCCTGATGGTAATTTGGTGCGTATTAGAGCAACCATCTATGTAGAGCGGGAATCACAAAAGGGAATCGTAATTGGCAAAAATGGGCGTTTACTCAAATCAGTGGGAACTGACGCCCGAAAACAGATAGAGGCTTTACTTGGGGTCCAGGTTTATCTTAATCTTTGGGTCAAGGTGAAGAAGGATTGGCGAAATAAGCCCGGCGCATTAAGGGAACTAGGCTATGAGTAGACACCCTCAAAATCATTGTAGAGGAAGCGAAAGGTGTCAAGGGAGGAACAATAATGAGCACGAATCCTGCGCGAAAACAAGACAATCGAGTTCAATTAAGTGAATTGGTTGAGAAGGCCCAAGCAGGGGACAAGCTTGCTCGGGAACAGCTTCTGCGAGATTACCGACCTTTTTATCTGAGGGTAGCCTCTGGGGCTTGTCGCAAGTACCTAGTGCTTGGTCGGGATGACGAAGCAAGTATAGCTATGATCGCATTTGATGAAGCTATAGACTCATATAATAGTGAAGCAGGGGCATCATTTCTCAGCTTCGCAGAAATTGTTATAAAGCGGCGGATGGTAGACTACTTCCGTCGTCAATCCAGCAAACGGGATGAAATTCCATTATCAGCTTTTGAGACTGATGAAAATGAAGACAGTGTGATAAGGAGGATCGAGTCAAAAGAGGCCTTTGCTACACTGCAGATTCAGGCAGAAGCTGAAGAGCGCCGGGAAGAGATCTTCCGACTAAATCAGCTGCTCAGCCATTATGGTATTATGTTTTCTGAACTGGTTCGCATTTCTCCCAAGCATCAAGATGCTCGAGATCGGGCCTTACAAGTGGCTCGAATTCTGTCGAGTGATCCGGAGTTGCTCAGTTATTTAACTAGTAAGAAAGCACTGCCTTTAAAGGAACTCCAAAAACGTGTAGATGTTAGTCGAAAGACTTTAGAAAGACAACGGAAGTACATAATTACGTTGACTTTAATATTGGTTGGAGAGTTCTATCATCTTCAGGAATATCTGAAAAGACCTGTTTGAAAAGGAGGGACCGTAGTGAGGGGTAAAGGGATTGTCGTGGAGATAGCTGAGCGGAATCAGGTAGTCATCATGACTTCCCGAGGGGAGTTTATTAAGGTCCCGTTCCGGAAGCATGTTTGTGTAGGACAAGAAGTTCATTTTACGAGGAAGGAACGACTCAGCCTTTGGCAGTTAGGATTCGCAGCTGCTTTGTTTTTAGTACTCATTGGCTCTTGGCCTATACTCACCACGCGCTTGATTCCCGTGGTGCAAGCTCCTGCTTTTATCATCACATTGGACATTAATCCCAGTCTAGAACTGCAGGTCAGTGAAGACCATACAGTAATAGAGGCTGATGGCTTAAATCAGGACGGAAAAAATCTCCTTACGAAAGTGGCAGTTGTAGGTCAGGATCTTCGCTCAGCCATTTCCCTGATTGGTGAGCAAGCTAGAAAAGATGGCTATCTCAAGCAGGGGCAGAATGAAGTGATTGTAACCATTGCCGTGCAGGGAGATTCTAGTTCTACATTGACCGAATTGAAAAACAGCCGGACTGGTACACACAGTAAGTTGGAGCAGGCAATAGTAGAGGCATTTACTACTACTCAGTTGGCACAAGTGCGAATTTGGCAGGTCCCTGCTCGGATTCAAGAGGAGGCAAAATTAGCAGGGATTACTCCATCCCGGTATATAGCTATTCATGTCCAGCCTCCGATTGTGCCTCAGCGAATGGAAGCACGACTTACAATGAATACGAAAGAGACGGTAGATACAGAGACTGCCGTGTCTAGGCGAACAAGTGGAAATTTGGTTACTACAACAGGACTGGGTTCGGTTAGACCCACTCTCGCTCCTGTTCAGTGGACGAACCGTACTACAGCTCAAGCAGCTTCTCAGGGTGCGTATGGAGCCGCATTGTCTGGAAGCTCTCGGGTGAAAGGAGATTTGGATCTTAACGAATGAAAGTAGCTGATTTTGATTTCACCCTTCCAGAAGAGCTGATTGCCCAGACTCCTTTGGAACACCGTGATCAATCGCGGTTAATGGTTGTCAAACGAAATTCGTTAGCAGTAAGTGATCGTACATTTAGTGATATTATAGATTACGTTGGTCCCCAAGACGTGCTGGTGATCAATGATACCCGTGTTATACCTGCTCGATTATACGGTGTGCGTGCCGAAACTCAAGGCGCGGTAGAACTTCTGCTTCTACGTCCCTATGAGGAGGGACGCTGGGAGGTTTTAGTTAAACCAGGAAAGCGGGCTAAGGTCGGCACTAAAATTGTGTTCTCCCCTAAGCTGAGCTGTGAGGTTATCGCGACCACACCGGCAGGGGGCAGATTGGTTGATTTTGAATTTTCTGGAGACTTTGATCAAATATTAGATGAATTAGGGGAGACACCTCTGCCTCCTTATATCCATGAAAAGCTGGATGATTCAGAACGGTATCAAACGGTGTATAGTAGGCATGCAGGTTCTGCAGCAGCGCCTACTGCAGGTTTGCACTTTACAGACGACCTACTGAAGAAGATTATCTCAAAAGGGACAGCTATTGTCCCTTTAACACTGCATGTAGGATTGGGGACTTTCCGACCGGTCAAGGTAGACGAGGTAGAGGACCATGTGATGCATGCAGAGTACTATCATCTTCCGGAGGCAAGTGCTCAAACCATTAATGAGAGACGAGCTCAAGGCGGTCGCGTGTTCGCAGTGGGAACTACCAGTGTCCGGACTTTAGAGACTCTAGCAGATGAATCCGGTCAGGTTCGAGCTGGCTCAGGCTGGACGGACATTTTCATTTATCCAGGTTATCAGTTTAAAGCGGTGGATGCTGTTATAACTAATTTCCATTTACCGAAGTCCAGCCTCTTAATGTTAGTGTCTGCTTTTGCAGGACATGACACAATTCGGTATGCGTACCGTAACGCAGTGGAACGTCAATATCGCTTTTTCAGCTTTGGCGATGCCATGCTGTTGATTTAGAGGAGGCTGAAATGTGGCGCTAAAATTCGAAGTAACAAAAGAATCAGAAAAGACCCGTGCTCGGTTAGGAACTCTGGAGACAAAACACGGATATATAGAAACCCCCGTATTCATGCCTGTAGGGACTCAAGCAACAGTAAAGACAATGGCTCCTCATGAACTTGAACAGCTGGGTGTTGAGATTGTTCTGAGCAATACCTATCATTTATACTTGAGACCTGGCAGTGACTTGGTGGCAGAAGCAGGTGGATTACATTCTTTTATGAATTGGAATCACCCCATTTTGACGGACAGCGGCGGGTTTCAGGTCTTTAGTCTTGGGAAACTGCGTACTATTACTGAGGAAGGTGTGGAATTTCGATCCCATCTTGACGGATCTAAGCATTTCATAAGTCCAGAAAAGTCCATTCAGATTCAAATGGAGTTAGGTGCCGATATTATCATGGCTTTTGATGAATGTGCACCATATCCAGCGGATTATGAGTACGTGAAAGAATCTAAGGATCTTACAACAAGATGGGCTGAGCGGTGTAAGGCTGCCCATACTAGGACTGACCAGGCCTTGTTTGGTATTGTACAGGGAGGCATGTATAAGGATCTTCGTCGTGAGAGTGCTCGTGAATTGATGGACATGGGATTTCCAGGTTACGGAATCGGTGGGTTGAGTGTAGGCGAGCCTAAAGAACTTATGTATGATATATTAGAGGACTTAGTTCCTATCATGCCTAAGGAAAAACCTCGTTATTTAATGGGAGTTGGATCACCCGATTGTCTTATTGAAGGGGTTATTAGAGGAATAGATATGTTTGATTGCGTATGGCCAACAAGACTGGCTCGCCATGGTATGGTTATTACGCGGCAGGGAAATATATCTGTGCGGAACCTCCCGTATGCTCGAGATTACGGTCCCTTAGAAGAGGGATGTTCATGTTATGCCTGTCAAAACTTTTCCCGTGCCTATATTCGACATTTGATTAAGGCTAATGAAGTGTTAGGCATTCGTCTAACAACAATCCACAACATTGCTTTTCTAATGCGTCTAATGAAAGATATTCGGTCCGCCATCGCTTCTGAACGCCTTCTTGAATTCAGGGATGAGTTTTTCTCAGAATATGGTGGGAAAAAATAAAGGATCTAGTACCAGCAAGGTAGAACAGTTGAGAAGGTAGGTCCGTTTCAATAAGAAGGGAGGGGAAGCGCATGTTTTTACAGGCAGAAACCCCAGCGACAGCACCAGGAATTATTTCGCTCTTAATGCCTTTTGCGATTATGGCTGTGATGGTCTACTTCATGATAATAAGACCTCAGCAGAAACAGCAGAAAGAACGACAGGAATTGCTTGATTCACTTAAGAAGGGCGACCGGGTGGTGACAATAGGGGGGATTTACGGCGAACTTACGAATCTTAAGGAAGACTATGTTACGCTGAAAATCGCCGATAAGGTGGAAGTACAGATTGCTCGGTCAGGTATTGGTAACGTTGTAAAGTAAAACCACCAATTGGTGGTTTTCTTCTCTAAGCAGCAATGGAAGGGGATCGTCATGAGAAAAGCACTCATATCCTTTGCAGTTGTTCTCTTTTTGGTTGCGGCCCCTGCAGCTGAAGCGGGGACCTTTTATCTGCATGATCATTCTAGTTATTGGTGGTATATGGTTTCAGAACCTGCATTTAGTGCAGTAATACCCGCTACAGGTGACACCTACATTCAGCGCTCCATATTTGGTATGGAGGTTTTAGAGATTCTTTTTGAGAATGGTTCAATATCAATGGAGGTAATTCACCAGCCTGGAAAGGACATTGAAGTTGTTCGGAAGAGCGTAGAAGAACGCTTTAAGCCGCTGGTGAAGAATGCGTCTATCATAGCTGACCGAGAGATAACAACTTCGAATAACCTAAGATCTCATTTTTACGCATATGAAGGTACAGGCCTCAATGGAAAGAAGGTCATGCTTCGTTCTGTGTTTTTTCAAAGAGATCAGCACATTGTCTATTTGACTATGTGTCTGAACGCCGATAAGTATCAAGGCGATATTCGGGAGTATTGGCTCCGGGCCGTAAATGGCTTTGAATGGAACTGAAGTTGTTAAAGGTAGGGATTTGGTATGGAGATCCAGGTTGGTGTAGCAAAGGTAGGCAAATACGCAGTAGGAGTAAGCGGTGATTCGGTAGAAGTGGTAGAGCGTCCGCGGGGAGGACTCTCCATTGTCATTGTGGACGGACAAGGGCATGGGCGGGCAGCTAAACGCACCAGCCATATGATTGCATCAAAAGCAGCGAGTCTTATTGAAGATGGAGCTCGAGATGGTGCAGTTATGCGGGCGATGAATGATTATTTATATGCTTTTCGGGATGGTAAAGTCTCAGCTACTGTTACCCTGCTGACAGCCGATCTGGACCACCAGTGTTTTGTAATCTCCCGCAATTCCAATACCCCAGTCATTATTGGACATCAAGATGGTTCTCACTGTTTAGATTCACCGGTTGGACCTATCGGGGTGCGCCGTCTGATTCGACCGGCTGTTTCCCGCCTACCACTTTTTCCAGGTACGGTCTTAATAGGCTGTACAGATGGAGTGACACATGCTGGGCGGTATGGTGGGAAGGAAAGGTTTAGCTTTGATTGGGTATATGAACGTTTTCAATTCTCACGAGTAGATGTACAGCTATTGGCCAATGATATACTGCAGTACGCTATCGAATTAGAACGGGGCAAGCCCCATGATGATATGGTAGTAGCAGTAATGTCTGTGGCTGATATGGACAAAGACTTAGGGATTAGGCGGATGACAGTTTCATATCCGTTTTAATTTAAGCCAACTAGTAGGTGAAGGCGGTGGTCGAAGCACCATTAGTCTTGATTGTAGGGGTTTGTGCTTCTGGAAAAACAACTCTTTCCACTGGACTGCGCAAATTCGGATATAACGCTCGCAGTTTGGCTCAAGAACATTCAGTTAGCCCACGGTTGTGGCAGTATCGCAGGCCGGATTTCTTAATTCTCTTGCACTGTGAATATTCCACAATTAAGCAGAGAAAGCAGATTTCGTGGGGACCCAATCGCTATGAACAGCAGCTAAAAGTGCTGCAGAATGCTCGTGAGAGTGCTGATTTGATCGTCTATACAGACGATCTTTCGCCTCAAGAGCTTGTTTCTTATGTTGATAGCCAATTACGTGCTCGAGGAATTTACCCAACAAGGAGGTCGAACAATGGAAGTTAGCTTGAATGAGATACGTCACCATCCCAGTATAAAGGCGTATATAAAGCAGGCAGATGCCAACTTAGCGGCCATGGGTTATACTGAACATGGTAAGCGGCATTTGAATTTGGTGTCTTCTATTGCCCATAATGTCCTAGAACGGTTATGCTATCCCGAGCGCTCGGCAGAATTGGCTGCTATCGCCGGTTATCTTCACGATATTGGGAACTGTATAGGACGGATGCACCACGGAGCTAGTAGTGCCATGTTAATTGAACCCATTTTGAGAGAATTAGGGATGCCTCCTGAAGAAGTGGCCCTGATTCTGAGCGCGGTGGGAAATCATGAAGAAGAGGTGGGTGATCCTGTAAACGAAATTGCAGCAGCGCTGATCTTAGCCGACAAGACCGATGTTCACCGCACCCGAGTTCGCAATCCAGACAAACCGACATTTGATATTCATGATCGGGTGAACTATGCTGTGATTAAGTCTTTTCTGGATGTAGACGAAAAGCAACACCTGATCACTCTGAAGATCACTATTGAACCAGAGATTACCTCTATTATGGAGTATTTCGAAATATTCCTAGATCGAATGCTTATGTGTCGACGGGCAGCTGAATATTTAGACTGTCAGTTCAAACTGCGCATTAACGAAGCACATTTGCTCTAGACACGCTGTGGGCAGGGTAGTATAATGATTTTGATTGTGTCAAGTAGAATGGACAAAGGAGGAGTCGTGTTTGAGACGGGGAAGCGGCTGGAGAATTGGAATTATCTTGGCTGTACTGGTTGTCGCTGGCGTTTTACTCTATGTCACTCCGTTTAACCTCGGATTGGATTTGAAAGGCGGGGTTCATGTAGTCTTGGAGGCAGATGAGACGGGGGAGCCTATTACGAATGAAAACATGGCTGGCGTTGTGTCAATTATTGAACGTCGGATTAATGCTTTAGGTGTTTCTGAACCGATTATTCAACGTCAAGGTGCTCGCAGAGTGATTGTGGAGTTGCCAGGAATTCATGATCAACAGCAGGCCATTGATACAGTGGGGAAGACAGCTCTGTTGGAGTTTAAGGACCCGTATGGGAATACTGCTGTAGATGGCTCTTACGTTAAGAGTGTGCAGTTAGGAACGGATCGTTATGGAAGACCTGCTATTGATATAGAGTTTGATCGGGAAGGTGTGCAGTTATTTGCCCAGATGACGACGCGCTATCAAGGGCAGTTAACCCAAATCGTTCTTGACGGTGAAGTATTACAGGAAGTCTTAATTCGCGAACCGATCTTGGAGGGTAAAGCTCAGATTTCAGGATCTTTCACCCACGAAGAAGCAAGACACATGGTCGTTTTGCTGCAGGAAGGTTCGCTACCTATCCCAATGAAAATAATGGAGATTCGGAACGTAGGACCTACTCTAGGACAGGATTCTATCAATCGAAGCTTTAAAGCTGGAATTGTTGGTGTTATTCTTGTCTTTGTTTATATGATGTTCTACTATAAGCTGCCTGGGCTTGTGGCTGATATTGCATTGTCATGCTATATTGTTATTCTATTAGGCATGTTATCTGCTATTAACGCCGTTTTGACTCTACCAGGTATTGCTGGTATTATCCTTTCTATTGGTATGGCAGTAGATGCCAATGTGCTTGTCTTTGAGCGCATTAAGGAGGAACTGGCTGAGGGAAAACGGCTGCGGTCAGCCATTGACTCTGGGTTTAGCCGTGCCTTTAGGACCATTCTTGACTCGAATATTACCACTCTTATTACAGCCATTGTTCTTTTTTACGCAGGAGCAGGGTCTGTGAGGGGATTTGCAGTAACTCTAGGTTTAGGTATTTTGGTAAGTATGTTCACAGCTGTCGTTGTTACAAAGACTCTGCTGAATTGGGTCGTTGATCGAGATCCTGACAAGATGGTTCGTTATTTTGGTGTGAGGGGGTTGACCAAATGAGTTTCGTACAAATGGGTCGCAAATCATTAATCCTTTCTGCAGTACTAGTCACTCTCTCCATCATTCTGCTGTTCTTTCCAGGGCTGAATCTGGGAGTGGACTTTACAGGTGGGGTGATCTTAGAGCGTCAAGTGGGTCAGGCTGTAACGACCAGTAGGGTACGGGACGTAATGGATGCTGCAGTACCAGATGTTGATCTATCGAGTGCGGTAGTACAGATTCTAGACTCACCAAATGAGTTCATGGTTCGTACTAAAGAATTGGACAATGAAGATATCCTCAAAATCAATCAGGCGTTTGAAAAAGAATTTGGTGAGCTGGTGGATCTAAAGACAGATATGGTAGGTCCCGTTATTGGAAGGGAACTGATTCAAAAAGCCATTTTGGCCGTAGCTATTTCATCCATCGGCATTTTGGCTTATATCACTCTGCGCTTTGAATATCGTTTTGCTGCTGTTGCCGTTGCCTGTTTACTCCATGATGTTCTAATAGTCCTTGGGTTATTCGCTCTCCTTGGTCGAGAAGTCAATAGTCCTTTTGTAGCAGCAATTCTTACAGTTGTGGGCTATTCCATTAATGATACGATTGTTATATTTGATCGGATTCGGGAGAACTTGCGCTTTCGGAAGAAAGAAAGCTATGAAGAGATTGTGGAGAAGAGTCTGCGACAGAGCTTAAGTCGGACTATTAATACAAGTATTACCACCTTTGTAGTTGTGTTGATGCTTGTTCTTTTTGGTGGTAGAGTGATTCAAGACTTCGCTCTTGCTTTGTTAATAGGTATTATCTGTGGTACGTATTCCTCCCTCCTAGTGGCCGGTTCGTTGTGGCTGACTTGGGTCAATAGGGGTAAAAGGAGCTCTACCAGTCCTGCAGCGAATTAAAGTCAGGTAATGAAAACGCTCCGGACCTCCGGAGCGTTTTGGTCATTCACTATCGTAATACTTAGGATTTAGCACGAAGACATAAGGTATATTGCGGTACATCTGACGGAAATCTAAGCCATAACCTACTAAGAATTCATTAGGAACTTCGAATCCAACGTAATCTACAGGTATATCTACTTTGCGATTAGAAGGCTTGTTGAGCAGAGTGCATATTCTTAAGGAAGCGGGGTTTCGACTGTGGAGATTTTTCAGTAAGTAGCTCAGGGTCAAACCAGTATCAATGATGTCCTCTACGATGATTACGTGTTTACCCTCAATACTTTCCTCCAAATCCTTCGTAATTCGTACTATACCTGATGACTCTGTCGCATCTCCATAACTAGAGACCGACATGAAGTCGTATGTAACTGGTGGACGAATATGTTTGGCTAGATCACATAGGAACATAAGACCGCCCTTCAAGATACAGATTAGGCTGATGGTTTTTCCCTCATAATCTCGAGAAATCTCTTCACCCAACTCTCGTACCTTTTGCTGTATTTCCTCTTCACTGATTAGAATGTAGTCAACGATATCCACTATTTCACTCACCCCATCGGGTTTTTATTAAATGATACTACTGTCCTCCTAAAAGGTCAAGAGCAGGGTTTCCTTCGTTATCATAGAAGTGACAGTGGATGGAGGCTGTACTATGGATAAAAAAAGTTGGATTATGTATCCGCAGGATCCTGAAGCCGCCGGCACACTAGGGAGGGAGCTCGGTGTAAGCCCTCTAGCAGCTCAACTGATGATTAATCGTGGGGTAGTAGATAAAAGGGACGGATTACAGTACTTGGAGTGTTCTTTAGATACTCTACCCGATCCATTTCAGATGTTAGATATGGATAAAGCTGTGAACCGCATCGAACGTGCTTTGGCTGACGGTGAGCGGATTGTTGTTTACGGTGATTACGATGTGGATGGACAGACAGCTGCGGCGCTTTTGGTTCATGTTTTTTCTACATGGGCTCTAGAACCTAGTTTGATTTCATACTACATTCCCAACCGCCTAGATGAAGGGTATGGGCTGAATATGGCTGCTGTTGAAAAACTTGCAGAACAAGCGTCTCTCCTTATTACGGTGGACTGCGGTATCACTTCTTATCAGGAGGTGGAATTGGCCCAAGAACTTGGTTTAGATATTATTATTACTGACCATCACCAACCAAGCAGTTTAGTGCCAAATGCTCTAGCTGTGCTCAATCCTAAAAGGGAACAGTGTATGTATCCAGAAAAAGAGCTAGCTGGGGTAGGGGTTGCTTTCAAGTTGGTGCAGGCTTTAAGTCAAAGACAAGATCTAGACTTTACTCAGTACCTCGATTTAGTCGCCCTTGGTACAGTAGCCGATCTTGTTCCCTTATTAGGTGAAAATCGAATCTTAGTAAAGCATGGATTAGCTCAGATGAGCGTTACAAAGCGGCCAGGGCTCAAGGCACTGCTTCACGTATCAGATGTGGAGGAGCCAACTGCAGGTGATTTGGGATTTCGTTTAGGACCGCGGTTGAATGCTGTAGGTCGTATGGGAGATCCTTCCCGAGGTGTGGAGCTGCTCTTGGCGACACAGATGGATAGGGCTGTGGCTCTGGCGGAGGAACTTGATAAAGAGAACCGTCTGCGTCAAGATACTGAAGACTCTATTGTCGAACAGGCAGTAGCTGTTGTGGAACAATATAACCTTCATGAACAGCCAGCCATAGTTGTATGGGGAAATGGCTGGCATCAAGGGGTTATTGGGATTGCTGCGTCTCGGTTAGTTGAGAAATATTACCGACCTACTATCGTTATCAGCCTGCAGGATGGAATCGGTACAGGTTCTGCTCGGAGCATTTCAGGCTTCCATTTGTACCATGGGTTAGAGAAATGTCAGGACTTACTTGTTCGTTTCGGTGGGCATGCCATGGCTGCAGGGCTTACTATTCGAGAGGGAGATCTCTTAGAGTTTCAGAAGCGATTTGTTAGGTTATGTGATGAAACTCTCAAAGAGGAGGACTTCATTCCTAAATTAATGATTGATGCTCAGGTAAGTTTGGACAGTATTTCAGAGGAGCTTGTTAATGAATTGGCTTTACTAGAACCCTATGGTATTGGTAATCCAGGACCTACATTACAGGTTAATGCTTCTGTTATTCGTTGGCGCAAAGTTGGCAGAGACCAGCGCCATCTCCAGTGTACATTACAGGATGAAACAAACTGTCAATTACCTGCTATCGGTTTTGGGTTTGCACAGTATGAGGAGGAAATAGAGGACTATCAGGAGAACTTATCCTTTGCATTTGTACCTGGTATTAATGAGTGGAATAATCAAAGAACTATACAGCTTCAGCTGAAAGCTTTGGATGGGGGACAGGTCGCACCGGATTATGTTAGAAAGTGGCAGAGGAAGGTACATCACAATTCTTGGGCTCCTCCATACCTAGTAAGCAAGGCCTTAATTACAGAACCTAGTACTGATCGTTTTCCTACAATACCAGCAGCAGTGGTAGACTTGCGGGGTGTGTGGAACAAAACCGAAGCCTTACTAGAAAGGCAATCCCGTTTGCAGCCTACGCTGATTTTGGTAAGTACACCACGGGAGACTGTAGAAGTCTGCCGCCATCTGCGGATTCATGTTCCAGGTGGTTCCCAGTTTATTGCCTTTGATCATGAACTGCTTTCGCACGAAGAGCGAAGTGAACTAGCAGATTTTAGACCAACTTGGTTGGTTTCTACAGGATATAGTGGATTGGAACAGCAGTGGCCTTCTGTATGGTTTTGGCGGCCGCCTCTGCATGAGGCCAATGCCTGTGCTTGGTTTGATTTAGTGAAAGAAGGGGGAGAAGTTGTATTAGCTTTTGGGCCACGGGATCGCCGTGAGCTGGAGAGATATTTAGGTGAAGTATATCCTGATCGATTAGGGATGGCTAGGATTTACTCTCATCTGCGCCAACTGGGCGAAGAGATTCCGTATTCAGATGCTCAACAAATGCTAGAACGTCTAGGTTTGGCTTCTGCACTGCCTTTTGCAATCGGAGTCTTTACAGAACTGAATTTGTGGAAAATCGATGACGGTGTAATTGTTTATCAACCTATACCAGCGAAGAAACTAGACTTGCACAAGACAGTTTTGTATAATAAAGGCATAACTATACGCAGACAATCGTCAAATTATCTAAAGCATTGTTTGGAAAGGGGACTTTTCCAGGATGGACTTAAAAGAGAAAATTAGAGTGATACCCGATTTCCCTAAACCGGGCATTAGTTTCAAAGACATTACTACTCTCCTAAAAGACGGAGAGGCGCTTCAGGAAACGGTACGACGAATGGCAGATTATTTTAAAGATAAACAAATAGAAATGGTTGTAGGAGTAGAGTCACGAGGATTTATTTTAGGTGCTCCTTTGGCCTACGAGATGGGATTGGGCTTCACCCTTATTCGCAAGTCCGGTAAATTACCAGGGGAAGTTCTTTCCGTTGAATATGATTTAGAATATGGTACTGATCGTTTGGAAATTCATACTGACTCTTTTGCGCCAGGCACTAGAGTATTGATTGTAGACGATTTGCTGGCCACTGGCGGCACTATCTGGGCTGCAGCCGAGCTAATTCGTAAGCTCGGTGGGGAAGTGGCTGGGCTGGCATTTTTAGTCGAACTCACTTATTTGGGAGGACGACAGCGGTTAGGCGATTACGATGTCTTTACTCTTGTAGAATATCATGATTAGTATGTGAAGGAAGGTGCGCTCTTGAGTCTGCAGGTGCTGATTAATCGAATAACTGCATATTACCCCGCAGCAAACGTGGAGCTGATTGAAAAAGCATACCACTTCTCTAAGCGCGCCCATGAAGGTCAGCTGCGAGAGTCAGGTGAACCATATTTTCAGCATCCGTATGAGGTGGCTCTAATCTTAGCTGATCTAGAGCTGGATGTGGAGACGATTGTAGCTGGTCTTCTCCATGACGTACTAGAGGATACAGAGGTCACGAGAGAAGAGTTAGAAGCTGAGTTTGGATCAAGTGTCCTAATGCTGGTAGAAGGGGTTACAAAATTAGAAAAACTGCCATTTCGCAATCGACTGGAACGGCAGGCGGAGAATCTTCGTAAGATGATTTTTGCTATGGCAGAGGATATTCGAGTCATCTTGATTAAGCTTGCTGATCGCCTGCACAATATGCGGACATTACGGCATGTTTCTCCTGAAAAGCAGCAGAAAATCGCTCAAGAGACCTTAGACATTTTCGCACCTTTAGCTCATCGTCTCGGGATTTGGCGGATTAAGTTCGAAATGGAAGACTTGGCTTTTCGCCATTTACATCCAGATGAATACTACAGCTTGGTTAATGCCATTGCCAAGAAACGGCAGGAGCGAGAAGGCGATCTGCAGGAATTCATGGATATTATTTTAGAAAGACTGGCCGAGGTCGGTATTGCATGTGATATCCAAGGTCGTCCCAAGCATCTATACAGTATCTACCAAAAGATGGTACGTCAGAACAAGACACTGGATGAGATCTATGATTTGATGGCAGTGCGGATTATTGTCGATACTGTGCGGGAATGTTATGCAATTCTAGGGGTTATTCACGCCTTGTGGAAACCAATCCCAGGACGTTTTAAGGACTATGTGGCTATGCCCAAATCAAATATGTATCAGTCCCTTCATACGACAGTGATTGGACCTCAAGGAGAGCCATATGAAATTCAAATTCGAACATGGGAGATGCACCGCATAGCGGAAAAAGGTGTGGCTGCTCATTGGTTGTACAAAGAAGGGCAGACTACGAAGATCAGTGATGAGGCTAAAGTTGAGTGGCTGCGGGAAGCCGTAGAATGGCTCCAGGAGATGAAGGATCCCCATGAGTTTATGGACACACTCAAGATTGATCTGTTCGAGGACGAAGTGTTTGTTTTTACTCCTAAGGGTGATGTAAAATCCCTGCCGAATGGGGCAACTCCTGTGGATTTTGCTTTTGATGTTCATACAGATGTTGGTCTGCGCTGTGTGGGAGCTAAAGTAAATGGACGGATCGTTCCATTGGATTATGTTTTGAAAAACGGCGAGTTTGTTGAAATTCTCACCAGCAAGAATGCTAACCCTACTCGGGATTGGTTGAACTTTGTAAAGACATCGAAAGCCCGCAGCAAGATTCGTTCTTGGTTAAGGGAAGAACAGCGTGAGGAGAGCTTACTCCGTGGGCGCGAACTTCTTGATCGAGAGATTAAGAAGGCTAACCTTGATCCAAAAGAAATTCTCGAAGAAAGTAACATGGAAAAGGTCGCGAAAAAATACGGAGTGGGCAGTGGTGATGAGTTATTAGCCAACATTGGATTCGGTCGCGTTACAGCTTTTCAGGTATTACAGAAACTTTCTGGTAAAGACTTAGTAGAACGAAAGAAGCGGTCTGATTCAAGGAAACGCCGAAGAAAGGAAGCCCGCGGTATTGAAGTTCGGGGTGCAGACAATCTTCTAGTGAGGTTTTCCAAATGCTGTAATCCGGTGCCCGGTGATGATGTGGTAGGATATATTACGCGAGGAAGAGGGATTTCCGTTCATCGAACAGACTGTCCCAATATTGCTGCTCTTAGCGTTGATAAGGAACGTCAGATTGAAGTTTTTTGGAACACGCATGAATCAGATTCTTTCTCAGTTGAGATAGAAATAGAAGCCATTGACAGGCCCAATCTGTTGACAAATATTATGACAAACGTTTCTGAGAGCAAGACAAATATTGAGGCAGTCACTGCTAGAACCGTAAGGCAGGAATCTGCCATTATTCAGCTAGTTGTCGATATCCACGATGTTAATCATCTGAACAATGTAATGGGTAAATTACGTCAGATTGATGGTGTAGTAAGTGTTCGTAGGGCTAATCCTACGTAAGTCATGAAATGAGGTTGAACATGAATGCGTGCTGTCGTACAAAGAGTATTAGAAGCACAGGTAACAGTGGATGGTAATATAGTCTCTCAGATTGGTCCCGGTTTTTTAGTACTGCTTGGCGTAGGTCAGGAAGATGAGCAGAGTGATGCCCGTTATTTAGCGGAAAAGATTGCTTATTTACGTGTGTTTCCTGATGAAAGTGGTAAAATGAACCGCAATATTCTAGACGCTGGTGGAGCTGTTTTGGTCGTCTCACAGTTCACTCTATACGGAGACTGTCGACGGGGTCGACGACCGAGTTTCAGTGAAGCAGCTTCACCTGAAATGGCAGAGAAACTATATGGTGAGTTTGTAAGTCTACTGCGCCACAATGGAGTTCCGGTTCAGACTGGCGTTTTTCAAGCGGATATGCAGGTAAGTCTGGTAAATGATGGACCTGTCACAATTTTACTAAGTTCCCAAGGAGAGTTTTAATTGAAGATACAGCGATTTATTACAAACGCCTTGGCGGTGAATTGTTACGTTGTCTACACGCAAGGACAGGGAATTATTGTAGACCCAGGTGAAGCATTAGAGTCAGTGTTGGACTTTATTAATAGCAACAAACTAGAAATTACAGCTGTGGTTAATACACACGGGCATGCTGATCATATTGCTGGTAACGCATGGTTTGTTGAACAAACCCAAGCTCCCCTTTGTATTCACAGGGATGATGCGCCATTCCTCATAGATTACGAGTTAAATCTTGCTCGCTATATTCGTCAGGAGTTTCCTGTAGTGGAGGCTGACAAGCTGTTAGATGACGGAGACACTATCCAGATTGGAGAGAGTGAGCTGACGGTACTCCATACACCAGGACATACTCCAGGAAGTATATCCCTGTATGCACCAGGTATTTTACTCAGTGGCGATACACTGTTTAAGGGATCAGTGGGACGGACCGACTTAGTAGGGGGCGATCAACAAGTTCTGAGAGATAGTTTGATTCGCCTTGGACGTCTGCCACTGGACACAGTGGTCTATCCTGGGCACGGTGACCGAACTACCATCCAAGATGAAATTATCAATAATCCCTATTTATAAAGGAAGTGGAGCCTATTCCTATTCCATTTCGATTTGATCCAGAGTCTTTCCAAATTAATGCTCCTGAAGAATTAATTCCCGCTGTTGAAGCTGTTATTCGGTCGATTCTTCCCAACGCTCAGTTTGGAACAGGGAGAAAGCTGGAGGTTAATGTCCGGTGGACAGATGGTCAGTTGATAGTCCAGGTGGTTTTGGACGGTTTAACTGAGTGGAGCTATACGGATCGGGAAATCCAAGATGAAAGATATGATGAGGATGATCGGAAAAGACGAGCTAGAGAAAGGGTACGGTTGGGCGTTTTTACCGTTATAGGAGAAGCGTATGATGTGGCACCTAGTCCTTGGGGAATTCTCACAGGAGTGAGACCTACCAAATTAGTTCACAAAATGATAGATCGGAATTTTTCGTCTGGAGAGCTGAAAAGGATTTTAGGTAATGTGTACGGCCTAGTGGATGAGAAGATAGCTCTACTGCTTGATGTTGCAGAAAAGCAGCAGAAATTTTTCCATCCTAACCCAAATCAACCCATTGGAATCTACGTTGGGATTCCGTTTTGTCCAACTCGCTGCAGCTATTGTTCTTTTGCTGCTTACCCACTAGAGAGTCATGGTCATTTACTTGAGCCATTTTTCGAAAGCTTGTGTGTTGAAATCAGGGAGATCGGTGTTCTACTGAAGGAACTAGGAGTCACTGTGGAAAGTGTTTATCTAGGTGGAGGCACACCTACAACAATTCAAGGTCAGAAGCTGACCTACTTACTCGAACTAGTTCGCACCTGGCTTGTTACTTCTGAGACTTGCGAATTTACAGTGGAGGCTGGGCGTCCTGAAACACTGTCCCGTGAAACGCTGCATATCTTGGCTGACTCTGGTATAAACAGAATCAGTATTAATCCCCAAAGTATGCATGATGAGACCTTGTGCAGAGTGGGACGTCAGCATACGGTAAGGGACGTTATTACTGCTTTCAATGATGCTCGAGATGTAGGAATTCCCATGATTAACATGGATATAATTCTTGGGCTGCCTGGTGAAAAACTTTCCCATGTTCGCCATACTTTGGATATGATTGGAGATCTCCAGCCAGATAATCTTACGGTTCACAGTTTGGCCTTAAAAAGGGCGTCGCGACTTCGAAAGTCGCCCGAATATCTGAATATTGCTCAGGAACAAGGGGAACAGATGGCTCACATTGCGGCTGACTACTGTTCTAGGTGGGGTTTAGCACCGTACTACCTCTATCGCCAGCGCTACATTTTGAGTGATTTGGAGAACATTGGCTATGCTCGTCCAGGGACTGAGTCAGTGTACAATGTGCAAATGATGGAAGAACGACAAACCATTATTGCTCTTGGGGGTGGTGGGATTACCAAGTTAGTGGCCCCTGATTTAAGCCTGGTAAGACTGGTAAATCCCAAGTGTCCAGCTACCTATAGTCAGCAGTTAGAGAGCAGTCTACCTTCGAAATTATGCCAGATCAGGCAGCACTTAGTGGTTTGACAGGGTCGTGCTTTTCAAGTACAATTATCATGTTGATTTTTCTGAAATATGGAAGGGACTGGTACAGAATGTTTTTCCGGAAAATGCGGGAACAAACAAAGGTTATTGTGATTATTATTGTAATTGCTTTTGTGGGCGGCCTTCTTTACACAGGAGGGGTATCTTTTTTTAGGGGCAGAAATCAACAGCAAGTAGTGCAGGCTGCGGTAGCTACTGTAAATGGTCAAGCCATTTCTTATTACGATTTTCATCAAGCATTCATTTCGCAGCTGCAGCGAATAGAACAGCAGCAGGGGATTCTGCCTGGACGATCGTATGAGACACTAAAGTACCAAACCCTTGACTTAATAATTGGTAACGTTCTTATCTCTCAGGAAATTGCTAATCGAGAAATAGATGTGTCCAACGCTGAAATTGAGGAAGAACTCCAGAAAATCGTTGATCAGTTTCCCAGCAGGGACGATTACGAGCTTCAGCTAGAGATGATTGGTTGGACAGAAGATCAGATAAAACAGATCTTGGCTGAAGAGATCCGGTTTGAAAAACTAAGGGACGAAGTTATTGGAGATATTCCCGTATCAGACGAAGAGCTGATAGAGGCGTACGAAGAAGTGAGGGCTAGTCATATTCTTGTCCGTCCCGAAACTGATGATGATGGAGGTTGGGCAGCAGCGGAAGCTGAGGCTTTAGAGATTCTAGCACAGCTCACAGTGGACAATTTCGCAGAATTGGCAGTGGAATACTCCCAGGATGGCAGTGCTTCAAATGGTGGAGACTTAGGGTTCATCCGGCGGGGACAGACAGTGGCTGAATTCGAGGAAGCAGCTTTCAGTCTGAAAGTAAATGAGATTAGTGAACCAGTTCGCTCATCCTTCGGTTATCATATTATTACTGTGACAGAGCGAAAAGATGCCGTTGGTCAAGAGTTTGAAGAAGCGAAAGAAGATCTGATTCAAACCATTCGAGCAGAAAAAGGCGAAGAAAAACTTCAGGCATGGTATGAACAGCTGCACACGGATGCAGATATTATTGTGACAGATTTCCAAATGAATGCTTTTAAACAGGTTGTAGAGGGGAACTACGAAGACGCAGTTCATTACTACACTCTGGCAATAGAGGAGAACCCCAACGATGGTTATCTCTACGCTTCTTTAGGCGATGTGTATGGCCTGCTTGAACAGCCAGAAGAAGCTCTTACTCAGTACGAAAAGGCTGTGGAGAAAATAACGAATGACTCCTCCCTGTATATCACTTTAGGTAATGCATATCGAGAGTTAGAAAAGATAGATGAAGCTGTGGAAGCATATTTGACCGCATCTCAACTGGCACCACTTGATTTGTATACCCAGCTTATTCTGTACAATTACGTTAGTGGTCTTGAGCGGTATGAAGATGCAAAAGTGATAGAGCAGCGGATTGAAGAGATTCAAGAACGTCAAGCAGAGTTGAGGAAAATGCAGGAAGAGGCTGTTCAGGCTCAGGAAGACGATTCAGCAGATGGGCAGGTTGAAGAAGCTGAGCCGGTAGAGGAAATGCCTGAAGAGGCAGCCGCTCCTGAAAACTAAGGTTATATGCGAGTGGTGGCCCGACCATCACTCGCTTTTTCACATAAGAGAGCTTAAGAGGGGAGTGCCCAAAGAATGGCATTGACCACCCGTCCACGGGGGACAAATGATATTTTACCAGGGAAAATTGAATTATGGTTAGAATTGGAAAAGAGAATTCGACAGGTATGCCATACTTACGGATACCACGAAATTCGTACACCCATGTTTGAACATACTGAATTATTCGAGCGAGGTATTGGAGATACGACAGATATTGTGGAAAAGGAAATGTACACTTTCACGGATCGGGGTAATCGCAGCATTACTCTTCGTCCTGAGGGGACGGCTCCGGTAGTACGAGCTTTTCTTGAGAATAAGCTGTACAGTGGTCAACTTCCAGTTAAGTTGTTCTACTTTGGCCCTATGTTTCGCTATGAGCGGCCACAAGCGGGTCGCTATCGTCAATTCACTCAGTTTGGCTTGGAGGTAATAGGGTCCTCAGATCCACTGTTGGATGTGGAAACTATTGTTTTACCTATTGAAGTATACAAGGCTTGTGGCTTAACTGGTTTTGAAGTGCAGCTTAACAGTATAGGTTGTCCAAAATGTCGAAAAGCGTATCGTGATGAATTGATCAAGTACTTCACCCCTCATGTTGATGACCTCTGCCGCAGCTGTCAGTCTCGTTTAGAACGCAATCCGCTGCGGTTGTTGGACTGCAAGGTAGAGAGCTGTCAAGAGATTATGAAGGATGTTCCACACATTGCAGACTATCTCTGCCCAGAGTGTGCTGGGCATTTTGATGAAGTGCAGGATTATCTCAGAGCATTGGAGATTCCCTATGTTGTTAATCCTAAATTAGTACGAGGCTTCGATTATTACACCCGAACAGTTTTTGAGGTCACATTCTCAGAGTTAGGATCTCAAAACGCGATCGGAGCCGGTGGCCGTTACGATGGCTTGGTTGAGGAATGTGGTGGGGAATCAACACCTGCAGTAGGTTTTGCTGTTGGTGTAGAACGTTTACTGTTGGCTCTAGAAACACAAGGTGGGTTAGAAGCAGTTCACGCTCGGCCCCAGGTCTTTATTGTGCACTTCGGTGGTGCTACTAAGCGCAAGGCTGCGCAAATTGCCTATGAGCTCAGAAATGAGGGCCTTTGGGTTGAACTTGATCATATGGATCGGAGTATTCGGGCTCAAATGAAGGCCGCCAATCGTCTCCAAGCTCAATATGTGTTTGTGTTAGGTGAAGAGGAATTGGTCAAGAACCAAGTGACTGTGAGAAATATGGATAGTGGTGTGGAGAAACAATACGATCTAAAGGATTTGCTGAATTTAGCTGATACCCTAGGGAGGGCGTAAACCATGGTAGATTGGAAACGGACCCATTATTGCGGAACGATTAATGAAGAATTGGCAGGCAGAGATGTTACTCTCAATGGCTGGGTAAATCGTCGTCGAGACTTGGGTGGCATGATTTTCGTCGATCTTCGAGATCGATCTGGTCTTGTTCAGGTAGTTCTCAACCCAGAGACATTAGGTGCAGAACAGTTTGCAGTAGCAGAAAAACTTCGGAATGAATACGTTGTATCCGTTTCAGGTGTGGTCAATTTGCGACCGCAGGGACAGGAGAATCCCAACATGGAAACGGGTTACGTTGAAGTAAACGTAACCAAATTGACTATTTTGGCAGAAGCGAAAACTCCGCCCTTCCAAATTGACAAAGCTGATCAAGTGGATGAAAGCATTCGTTTGAAATACCGTTATCTTCATCTACGAAGCAGCGAGCTGCAGAAAACAATTGCCCTTAGGCATGAGATGGTAGCGGAGGTCCGATCCTTTCTCAATGATCGAGGGTTTTTGGAGATTGAAACACCTCTTCTAATTCGGTCAACACCTGAGGGGGCTAGAGATTATATCGTCCCCAGCAGAATTCACCCAGGTGAGTTCTATGCCCTGCCCCAGTCACCTCAAATGTTCAAACAACTGCTGATGATTGGCGGCTTCGATCGGTACTATCAGATTGCCCGCTGTTTTCGGGATGAAGATTTACGCGCCGATCGCCAACCAGAGTTTACTCAAATCGACATAGAAATGTCATTTGTAGATCGGGATGATATCATTGAAATTATGGAGGAAATGATACTCCATGTCTTAGAACGGGTGAAAGGAATCAAGATTGATGGACCATTGACTCGAATGGGCTACCAAGAAGCAATGGATCGTTTTGGTTCTGATCGTCCTGATACCCGGTTTGGCTTAGAATTACGAGATGTAACTCCAGGGGTACAAAACAGTGAATTTCGTGTTTTTGCTGATACTGTTAATAAAGGTGGCGTAGTTAAGGGGATTAATGCTGAGGGATGTGGGGCTACCTTTACCCGCAGAGAAATTGATGAATTGGTTGAGAAGGCCACAGAAATGGGGGCAAAGGGGCTCATCTGGATAGCTCTCGAAGAAGACAATGTTCGTTCGCCTATTGCCAAGTTCTTGTCCAAGGATGAATTAGATTACATTATCGAGGCTCTAGAGGGTAAACCAGGTGATCTACTGCTTCTAGCAGCAGACAAATATGATGTAGTAAGTGATGTTTTAGGGCGTCTGCGCCTAGTACTAGGAAGAAAGCTGGATCTTATTGATGATGAGCTTTATCATCTACTGTGGGTCGTAGATTGGCCACTGCTTGTCTATGATGAAGAAAGTAAGCGGTTTGTAGCTGCTCATCATCCATTTACTGCGCCGGTTGATTCTGATATTGAATTACTAGAGACCGACCCAGGTAAAGCGCGTGCTAAAGCTTATGATTTGGTGCTGAACGGAGTAGAACTAGGTGGGGGCAGTATTCGGATTACCTCTCGAACCGTTCAGGAGAAGATGTTCAAAGCTTTGGGCTTTACAATGGAAGAGGCCTACAGGCAGTTCGGATATTTCATGGAGGCTTTTGAGTATGGTGCGCCACCCCATGGTGGTATTGCCTTTGGCCTCGATCGATTTGTCATGCTTTTGGCAGGCCGCAGTTCTATTCGAGATGTAATCGCTTTCCCGAAAACAGTCAGTGCCAGAGATTTAATGGTTGAGGCGCCTGCTCCAGTGTCATCAGAGCAGCTAGAAGAACTGAAACTCAAGGTGAATAATTGAGTGTTTTGGCTAAGTCGTGCACTAGATTGGCGCCGCGAGATACTAAAATGCCTGTGACCATGTAGTCTAATACCATCCATTTAATGGGTATATCGAGGGTGCTGAAGATACCAATATCCCCGGTCCAGGCAAGGACAATGCCGAAAATGCCAGCTATAATAGGTATGTAGATTCGGTTAATATTGGGTACTAGTGTCTTGATGAAGTTGGTTAACACCTCAACGAGAAACGCAATGGCTATAACTTTCCCAAATAGGTTATTCATTTCACTCCCTCCTTAGTAGGTTATATGCGCAGCCATGTCCGGGCAGAACAGGGAAAAATGGGTACTAGGGAAGGGTTGAATCTAATAATAGACTATGATATCATCTAGATAGAACACGCAAACCCTGCTGTGCTCGTGATCAATCTGGCTTTGTTATGAGCCAACACCATAACAAAGGGAACCTTAACTCTGGCTGTGGAGGGCAGGCCGTCTTTGAACGGAAGTCTGAAGCAGTCAGGTGGGTACCCACCTGCCGAAGCAGGTTCATTCAGGTCAGTACTAGCGACATGGCGGGGGTTATTCTTAGCCCCCTTTGGGGGTTTTTTTGATCTATGGGAGGTAAGTATGGGACACCGTTTTTCTCGAACCGAAATGATCATTGGATCAGAAGGCTTAGATATCCTCGCAACCAGTACGGTTGCGATTTTTGGAATAGGTGGTGTAGGGGGTTATGCCGCGGAAGCGCTTGCTCGCAGTGGCATAGGCACTTTAGTCCTAGTTGACCATGACCAAGTAAGCGTTTCGAATATTAATCGTCAGATCATTGCTCTTGAAACAACCATCGGTCTGCCAAAGGTAGAAGTAATGGCACAGCGGATTTCCCAGATCAACCCATCCTGTAAAGTCATTCCTAGACAGGAGTTTTACGATTCAAGTAAAGCCCATCGTCTTTTGTTGAATACATATGATTATGTAGTAGATGCGATTGATAGTGTAGGTCCGAAAGTTGATCTAATCTATCGGTGTGTTCAGGAAAATATTGCTATCATATCAGCCATGGGTGCTGGAAACAAACTAGATCCTACCCAGTTTACCGTGTCTGATATTTCGAAAACCCACACATGTCCTCTAGCTCGGACTGTTCGAACGGCCTTGCGAAAAAGGGGAATAGAAAAAGGGGTTAAAGTAGTGTTTTCAGCTGAGTCTCCCATTCGGAGGAGCAAAACGGTGGTACCAGGCAGCACCGCCTTCGTTCCACCAACAGCGGGTCTTATTATGGCCAGTGTCGTTGTTCAGGATATTCTTGCGAGGAGGGCGCCTAATGAACCTATTTGACCAAAGTGATCTGCTGGAGGAACAAGCGCCTTTGGCTGTACGTATGCGACCAAGATCTTTGGATGAATACGTTGGACAAGAACACATTCTAGGTGAAGGTAAACTACTGCGCCGAGCTATTGAACAGGACTTTCTCCGTTCAATTATTTTATATGGTCCACCTGGAGTGGGGAAAACTACCTTGGCATATGTTATTTCCCAAACTACTCAGGGAGAGTTTATTACAGTTAGTGCAACCACTACAGGAGTATCTGAACTAAAGCAGATCATTGGACAGGCTCGGGAAAGACGGGCGTTTTACGGGAAACGGACCATTCTGTTCATTGATGAAATTCAAAGACTGAACAAGGGTCAGCAGGATGTGCTTTTACCAGCGGTGGAGCATGGTGATATTATTCTCATTGGGGCAACAACTGAGAATCCCTACTTCGAAGTTAATGCAGCATTACTCAGTCGTTCCCAAATTTATCAGCTGGAGCCCCTTTCTGAATCCAATATGAGACGGGTGGCTGAGATGGCTTTGGAGTCTCCAAAGGGACTGGGTAAATATGAGAGCCAGGTACATCAAGATGCTTTGGACCATTTGATTCGCGTCTCAAACGGTGATGCTCGGGTACTCCTTAACACTTTAGAATTCGCAGTCATGACCACGACCCCCAACGAAGAGGGTGTACGGGTTATTGACGCAGAAACGGCAGAAGAGGCGGCTCAAGCCCAGAGGGTGCGCTATGACAAGAGTGGGGATAACCATTACGATGTAATTTCTGCGTTTATAAAATCACTGCGAGGCAGTGATCCTGATGCAGCTCTGTATTGGTATGCTCGCATGGTTTACGCTGACGAGGATCCTCGGTTTATAGTACGACGTCTTATTGTACATGCTTCGGAAGATGTAGGAATGGCCGATCCCAATGCGATGTTAATGGCCCAAGCGGCCGCCAATGCTCTGGAGTGGCTCGGGATGCCAGAAGCCCGCATCCCGATTGCTCAGGCCATAATCTATATTGCAACAGCTCCAAAAAGCAATTCTGTGGTCTTGGCAGTTGATCAAGCTTTAGATGTGGTCAAAACTACAAGTGCAGAGCCTGTGCCCGTTCATCTGCGGGACACTCACTACAAGGGAGCGGAAAAGTTAGGTCACGGTCGGGGGTATAAGTACCCCCATGATTATCCATTTCACTATGTACCTCAAGATTACTTACCAGATAAGCTCACTGATCTAGAGTTGTATGAACCTTCCGATCAAGGACGAGAAAAGATTATCCAAGAACGCCTAGCGTACTTCAAAGAGATGAGACAGCGAAATAAACAAAGAAGTTGACCGATGGGTCAACTTTTTTGTTTGCCGCAGTTATTGACAGGTATTGGACGCTGTGCTATTATAATAGTGTTTCAATTCCTAGGAAACTACTCGGAATTGAAAAGGAGGCGAATGGATGAGGATATCAACTCGAGGGGAGTACGGTGTACGCGCCATGTTCGATTTATCCCTGCATTATGGGAAAGGTCCCATTCCCCTAAAGTCTATTGCAGAGAGACAGGTTATTTCAGAGCATTACTTAGAACAGCTGATGGCTGCCTTACGAAAGGCAGGTTTAGTTGTTAGTAAACGGGGGGCTCATGGGGGATATGAATTGGCGTACGCTCCAGCTGAGATTCGGATTGGAGACATAATTCGGGTTTTAGAGGGTCCCATTACTCCTATGGAGTGTTTGGATAATGGGGATGGAGATGGTCCCTATTGTGGTCATTCAGAGCAGTGTGTGATGCGCAATTTATGGAAGCGATTACAGGATAGTATGGAAGAGGTATTGGATAATACTACCCTTGAATCATTAAGGCAGGATGCCTTACGGCTAAAGGGAGATGAATAAATAATGACTGAAATATATATGGATCACGCGGCTACAACGCCCGTTCGGCCAGAAGTATTAGAGGCAATGATGCCCTATTTCTCTGTAGAGTTTGGCAATGCTTCTAGTATATATAGTTGGGGACGTAGGGCTCATCATGGGCTTGATCAGGCCCGTGATACCATCGCAGGCTTAATAGGTGCCCGTCCTGAAGAAATTGTGTTTACTGCTAGCGGGTCAGAAGCTGCGAATATGGCACTCAAGGGAGCAGCTTGGGGGCTGCGGTCAAAAGGTAATCATATTATTACTACCGCTGTTGAACACCATGCAGTTCTGGATAGTGCTCTGTGGTTGGAGAAAAACGGTTTTGAAGTGACATTTTTACCAGTGGACAGTGAGGGCAGGGTTAGTCCTGAACAGGTACGGGATGCGATCCGTCCTGATACGATATTAGTCTCTGTAATGCATGCAAACAATGAAGTAGGCACTATTCAACCTATTGCAGAAATCGGCTCCGTTGTTAAGGAAAGTGGCGCGCTGTTTCATACAGATGCAGTTCAAACAATGGGTGTTTTAGACATTGATCTTTCTAGACTAGATATTGATCTTCTGTCCTTTTCTGCTCACAAGTTTTATGGACCAAAGGGTGTAGGGGCATTGTTTGTACGGAAGGGTGTCCGTTTGGATCCATTGGTTCATGGCGGTGCACAAGAAAGAAGGCGTCGGGCGGGTACAGAAAATGTGGCTGGAATTGTTGGCATGGCCAAGGCGCTGGAATTGGCTGTTGCAGAACGGGAAGTAGAAGTCCCGCGGATTACTAAACTTAGAGACCAATTAATCAGGGGACTCCGTGAGATTCCTCATACTCGTGTAAATGGCAGTCTTTCAGAACGGCTTCCAAACAATGTTAGTGTCTGTTTTGAGTTTATTGAAGGGGAATCACTGCTCTTGAACTTGGATATGCGGGGTATTGCCGCTTCAAGTGGCTCTGCATGCACTTCAGGTTCTCTTGAGCCATCCCACGTATTATTAGCCATGGGGCTATCTCATGAGATTGCCCATGGGTCTTTAAGACTAACTTTGGGAAGAGAAAATACTGAGAACGATATAGAATATGTACTGAATGAATTGCCAGACATTGTACACCGTTTACGGGAAATGTCGCCACTGTATGATAAATAGGGAGGATTAAATATGTACTCGGAAAAAGTTATGGATCATTTTACTAATCCCCGCAATGTAGGAGAGCTTCCTGATGCGGATGGTGTTGGTGAAGTAGGCAATGCCCGCTGTGGCGATATCATGAAATTATGGATCAAGGTAGAAGATGGCAGGATTTCTGATGTGAAGTTCAAAACTTTTGGGTGTGGAGCAGCCATTGCCACATCAAGTATTGTTACAGAATTAGCCAAGGGGAAGACTCTAGACGAAGCAGAACAGATTTCTAATAGGGCAGTGGCTGAGGCTCTAGACGGACTTCCTCCCATCAAAATGCACTGTTCGAATCTAGCAGCGGACGCTCTGCGCGAAGCGATTGCCGACTATCGTAAGAAACATAATATGGAATAGGCGGTTCTAGAAACCATCACCGTGATGCAGATCACGGTGATTTTTTTACGCCTAGTTGGGGACACTAAGTTCAAGAAAACCAAATGGGGTGACACTTATGTCCAATGGTAGAGGGATTATTATAGCAGGCATTCTTGGGATGGCAGTTGGAGTGTTTGTAGGAAATACTATGCGCAGAGGTATGGTATCCCGTCAGATGCGTTCAACTGGGAGAAATCTTATGAGAAGGGCAAGGGGTACCGTAGAGCACAGACTTGGGGCATGGATGGAATAGAGGATTACTTGTGAATAGAATGGTTTGGTATGGATTAGCAGTTCTTGGCATAGCTCTTTTTTTGTATCGGGTCAGGGTTGTTCTGACCCCTTTCTTGTTCGCGGCTGTGATTGCTTATGTCTTGTACCCACTAGTGAAAATGTTTGAGGAGCGCCAAGTTCCTAAAGTAATGGCCATTTTATTAGTCTATTTACTGTTTGGAACTGTGGTGGGTGTGCTCTTTTGGGTAACGGTTCCTCGGCTAATCAGCGAGCTGGATGAGATTGTGCAGATGCTCCCTTCCCAAACCGAACGTTTGGAAGGCTTAGGGCAGGATGCGCTCCGATCTCTAAAAAGGATTACCATTCCCGACACCCTACAGGAAGGGATCAACCTAGTGGTAGAACGACTGGAAGTGTTGGTGGAGGATTTAGCCGCCCGGATTGCTCAGATCTTAATGAACTTAGTATCACACATCATTGCTTTTCTCATTTCACCTGTTCTAGCATTTTATCTGCTGAGAGACCATGAGGCCATTAAAGAGCGTTTACTTCAGTATGTTCCTGCCCCATATCGTGGGGAAGTGCAGGGGATCTTTCGAGAGGTAAACAAAGTTTTAAATGGCTTTTTTCGCGGTCAGGTTGTAGTATCTGCATTGGTGGGTTTGATTATTTATGCAGGACTTGCAGTGCTGCAGATACGCTATGCATTATTTGTTGGTCTATTGGCTGGTCTATTTGACATTATTCCATACTTTGGTCCTATTATCGGGTTTATTCCAGCCGCGGGCTTTGCTCTGCTTAAGTCTCCTATTACCGTATTATGGGTAGTGGTGATCTTCGTCGGTGCCAATCAGCTGGAAAGCAGTGTGATTGCTCCAAAACTAATTGGTGAACGAGTGGGACTTCATCCTTTAGCCGTCATTTTCTCAGTCTTCGTAGGAGGCGAATTGATGGGCATTACAGGTATGTTAGTTGCTGTTCCTTTCGCTGCTATCTTACGTGTCTTGATTCAGCACTTTAGTGTTCGAAAAAGCGGTTCCCCCTGATTGGTTGTGTTGACAAGGTCGTTACCATTGGATAATATTAATGTAGTTAGGCAGAAATAGGGGGGGAACCGCAGTTTGCGGCGATTATGAAGAGTTATACAGTTGATGAGATTCGTGAGATGTACTTAGATTTTTTTCGGAACAAAGATCATAAGATTCTACCTAGTGCTTCTTTGATTCCCCATGGCGATCCTACTTTACTGTTGACAGTAGCTGGTATGGTTCCTTTTAAAAAGTATTTCTTAGGTTTAGAAAAACCGGAATATCCTCGAGTTGCTACTTGCCAACGATGTATTCGGACCGGCGATATTGAAAATGTGGGAAAAACAGACCGCCACGGCACTTTTTTTGAGATGCTTGGGAACTTCTCTTTTGGCGATTATTTCAAGAAAGAGATTATTCCTTGGTCTTGGGAGTTTGTTACTGAATACTTAGGATTTCCTAAAGAGAAACTGTGGGTTACGATTTATCAAAATGATGATGAAGCAGATGAGATTTGGCGAAATGCTGTAGGCGTACCTCCTGAGCGAATCGTTCGTTTAGGTAAAGAAGATAATTTCTGGGAAACTGGATCAGGACCCTGCGGACCATGTTCGGAGATTCATATTGATCGAGGTCCAGAGTTTGGCTGCGGAAGTCCTGACTGTAAACCTGGGTGTGAATGCGACCGATATTTAGAATTCTGGAATTTGGTTTTTATTCAATATCATCAAGAGGGCGACAAATATATTCCTTTGGAGAAACGCAGTATCGATACGGGGATGGGTCTGGAACGGGTAGCCACTCTGCTTCAAGGGAAGACCAGTATTTTTGAAATCGACAATATGAGCCCTATCGTAGATGGAGTTGCTGATATTGCTAAAACGCCATATGGAGTTGATCCTAAGCACGATGTCTCTCTGCGAGTCATTACGGATCATCTGCGTGCCATTGCTTTTCTGATTATGGACGGTGTTCTTCCCAGCAATGAAGGGCGAGGCTATGTATTACGGCGCTTATTGAGACGAGCGGTTCGTCACGGTCGTCTCTTAGGTATTGATGGTTCTTTTCTAGGCGAAGGTATTGATTTAGTAGTGGAGCAGATGAAGAAGCCTTATCCTGAACTTTTAGAGAGGCAGGACTTTATCCGTAAAGTCGTACACCTTGAGGAGCAGCGTTTTAGTGAAACTCTCGATCAGGGCATGACTCTGCTGCAGGACTTAGTAGAAAAGGCGGAAAAGGCAGGCGTTACACAGATCCCTGGAACAGATGTCTTTCAGCTGTATGACACCTTTGGGTTCCCCATTGAGTTAACTCGGGAGATTTTAGCAGAGCACGGTATGGTTGTTGATGAAGAAGGTTTCAAAAACGAAATGGAAGCTCAAAGAGAGAGAGCGCGTCTTTCCCGGACCGCTCATGGTTACTTAGATACTAGTCTAGAGGCATATAAAGATTTGGCTGGTACGGTTGCTGTAGACTTTGTAGGATATGAGCACTCAGAGGCTGACGGGACACTGCTCGGCATTATTCAAGGCGATAAGATGGTAGATGAAGCAGGTGTAGGTGATGAGGTTGCCCTCGTTTTAGATAAAACCCCTTTCTATGCCGAAAGTGGTGGCCAGGTAGGAGATACAGGTTGTATTACGACCCCAACTGGAAAAGTACGGATTGAGGATGTCCAAGAGCCTGTAGAAGGACTAGTGAGTCACATAGGTAAAGTGGTGGAGGGGACCATTAAGGTAGGTAGTGGAGCAACTGCTTCTATTGATTTAGAGAAACGGATTGAGACTGCTCGCCATCACACTGTAACACATTTACTTCATCGAGTTCTCAAAGACACTTTAGGTGAACATGTGAATCAAGCCGGTTCTTATGTTTCCCCAGATCGACTTCGTTTTGATTTTACCCATTTTGAAGCGGTCACACCGAAGGTCTTGCGTGAGATTGAGGATAAGGTGAATCAATCTATCCTTATGAATTACCCCGTAGCAGCAGAAATTGCTCATATGGCCGAGGCAAAAAAACAGGGTGCTGTGGCTCTATTTGGTGAGAAATACGGAGACGTTGTTCGCATGATCAAAATCGGTGATTTCTCCCTTGAACTGTGCGGTGGAACTCATGTAAAGGCCACCGGTGATATTGGTTTATTCAAGATTCTGTCAGAAGGAAGTGTTGCGGCCGGCGTACGCCGAATTGAAGCGGTAGCTGGCAGCGAAGCTTTAGCATTCATTCGAGAACGGGAAGAGATTCTAGAAGAAATTCACCGCAGGATTCAAGGTCCAATAGGGGAGCTACCTGCTCAAATTGATAAAATGGTGGAACACATCAAGGCATTAGAGAAGGAGCTTTCTCTTTATAAGCAAAAGGCTGTTTTGTCCTCAACAGATGATCTTTTAAGTGAAGTGGAGAAAATCGGTGAAGTATCTCTGCTGGTTAGTGAAGTTAACGCTGCAAACCCTGAAGAACTGCGGGTCATGGGTGATCGTTTACGTGACAAATTAGATCCTGCTTTAATTCTGTTAGGTGCAAGAGATAAAGACAAGGTTCTGTTGTTGAGTATGGCTTCTAAGGCACTTACAGGGAAAGGTATTCATGCAGGTAAGGTTGTGAAGGAAACAGCTCAGATATGCGGCGGTGGTGGTGGCGGACGTCCTGATATGGCTCAAGCGGGAGGCCGCAACCCAGATAAACTCCCTCAAGCTCTGGAACATGGTCGGCAGATCTTTAAAAAGCAAATGGAGGGAATCGAAGGGTGATTGCAGAATATATTAATTAACAATTTCAATAGTCCAAAAGGGGGGTCACCATGACTGAATCGCATGAGAAGACAGCTTTGTTTCGTTATAAGTCGTTGGAACAAGATCCGTCTGTAAGGACAATTCTGCTTGAGGTTTATCAAGCACTTGAGGAAAAGGGATACAATCCCGTTGGGCAGATGGTTGGCTATTTGATGTCGGGCGATCCCACATTCATAACAAGTCACAAAAACGCTCGGACAATGATTACTCAGGTTGAGCGAGATATTCTTCTAGAGGAGCTCATTAAGGAATATCTAAAGAAATAAGATAAGGGATCGCCAAGAAGGCGATCCCTTTCGTTGTAGATCTCGTTAGGAAGGTCGTGTGCTATGGCTGACGCTCAGATAACGAAACAAGCATTGGCTGCGGCCATGAAAGAGCTCATGGCCCATGTTCCTATGGAGAAGATTAAGATAAATGATATTGTAGAGCGATGTAATATGACCCGGCAGAGTTTTTACTACCATTTCAAGGACAAATATGATCTTGTAAATTGGATCTACTACACCGAATTCGTTACAGATATCCAAGGAGCACTTGGCAAAACTGGCTGGGAACTATTAGAAAGCACCTGTCAGTTTTTCTATAAAAACCGGGAGTTTTACCAAAATGCCCTTCAAGTAACAGGGCAGAACTCATTTTCCGATTACTTTCATGAAGTTATTCATCCCATCATGCTTGCTCACGCGAGCGATATTTTTGCTGATGATGATGACTGTGAGTTTTTTGCCACTTTCTTTGCAGATGCCATTCGCGTATCCATTACTCGGTGGCTGTTAGAGGGAGCAGAAATTCCGCCAGACAAATTTGTTGAGTTGATGAAAAAGGCAGTCTCTGGCGCTGCTCACCAAACTCTTAAGCACAGCTAGCTGCACTCTTTATAATAGCCTTCAGACTGTGGGTGTGAGCGTTAATGCCTTGAATATTTGGACCATTTAGAGACCTTGCAATACGTCCATCACCCGTTATGATAAAAAAGTTCGAATTCGCTGCGATTTTCTCGCTCACATATTCTAAGTCATCGTAAAAATCAATCATGAACACTGTATGCCCTTTAGGACTCCGGGCTTGTTTCAAGTAGTGACGTAAAGGTTCTAGGATGGAGTCATCCATCGTCTCTTCACGAACAAGGAAGGCAAAGGATCCATTTAGTCTGTCTAACGCTTGTGCGAAATGAGGGCTTGTTACTTGGTTAATAGAGCTGTTATTGTAGTGTGTATAAGTTCCATATAGGCATTTCTGTTTTAAAAGGGTTTGAGACGCTGAGCTGCATTCATCTATTTCTGAAGAATCAAACTTGAGGACTAGTCCGATGTTGTTGGCAGCTCGTGCCAATTGAGCTAGTTCATCTGTAATTAGGGTAGGCGAGGTGAACACAAAAAACGTCTGTTCCTTGTGAGAAGGTAGGTTTGTAAGAAGGGAACGTAAGTGTTCAGGATTAGGGCCAGCAAACACCATGCTGCAGTAGATACCTAATGACTCAGCGTTGGATAGAATAGCGTGTAGATCTGCGACCGTCACAGTAGGGTTGTCTGTCTTTCGAAAGTCGAAAATCAGACTCCATGGCACAGTAAAGCCCCAACTATCTGTCTGCTGACGGATTTTTTTTGATCCGTAGGTCCAACTGTTATATCCTAAGTTGATTCCCACTCTCTTAATGATACGATGGTCAATGTTATTAATTACTTTTGCAGCAAGTTTATAGTAAGAACTCTTATAATCCTTAATGGCATATTGAGCATATTGAAAAAATGATTTAT
>JAAYRO010000126.1 GCA_012518735.1 Bacillota bacterium | reverse complement strand
AGGTTGGGCGTTCATTGCTACAGCACGGGCTAGATCTCTACTTGCTCGAGCGGCAACTGTCACCTTAGCTCCCAAACTAATCAAACTCTGTGCCAAAGTCGTACCGCAGCGCCCCAACCCAACAACTAAGCAGCGCGAGCCATGAATTGTAATATCCGTTTCCTCCATGGCTACTTGGATAGCCCCTTCTGCTGTAGGAATAGAGTTCAGAATGGCGATCTCATCAATATCTGCGATCTCTATCAAATGCAACCTATATTGAGTGACTAAGCCCTTAATTATCGGTTTTGCTACACCCAAAAGCAGAGGAGTTCCAGGTGGCATTAGGGGAATGAGTTCAGCCAAATCAATGGCCTGCACCGTCCCATCGAGTCTAGCACTAATCTGACCTAGGGAATCCGTATTACTCATAGGTGCAATAACACAGCGGCTTCCCATAACAGCATCTCTGCCATGGGCAAAATGCAGGGCCTTCTTCAGTTCATCCTCTTCTGGGAACCCAACTAATCGCAGATCCACCTCTAAACGTACCAAAGCCTTGGCTAGTTCTACTTCGCGTTGATCGCATCCCAACATACAGATAGGCATTCCAGCGATTTTGCTAGCCATAAAGAGCCCCTCCCCGAACTAACTCACTAGTACTATATGTTAGAAAAGAGAATGTGTTCTAGACCAAAAACAACGCCTTCTACTTCGTTGATTTTTGAAATGGCAAGCAGCACTCCAGGCATGAAACTTTCTCGATGGGTTGAATCATGGCGAATCGTTAATGTTTGTCCCGGCAGTCCAAAGATCACCTCTTGATGGGCAACAAATCCAGGTAAGCGTACGCTGTGAATTGGAACAGGCTTTTTAATTATTTCTTCAATCATCTTGCCTGTTTTGAGAGCTGTACCGGAAGGAGCGTCTTTTTTCTGATCGTGATGGTATTCGATGATCTCTACACTACTAAAGAATTCTGCTGTCTGTTTCGCATATTCCATCATTAAGACAGCGCCAACTGCAAAATTGGGGGCAATAATAGCTCTCCAATTCGCTTGTTTCCCCCGTTCCACCCACCTCTGCAGAGAATCATCAGATATGCCTGTTGTCCCTATTACCATAGGAATTTTCCTAGCAAAACAGACTTCCATATTTCCCTCAACTGCTTGAGGAGAGGTGAAATCCACCACTACATCTGGGGACACAGCATCAATGGCCTCCCCCAAATCTTTAAACATTGTTAGACCAGGTACAGTCTTACCAGCAATGTCCACACCTCCAACAAGTTCTAGGTCCTGAGCTTGCTGTACGGCCTTACATACTTCTTGTCCCATCCTGCCAGCTGCACCGCTCACTAATATTCTCATAAGTCAAGCACCTCCAGAATCACTTTAGTTCCTTCTCCTTATAACCCATACAATCCTGCACCAAAAAAAGGAGCTACATCGGTAGCTCCCCATTAAGTTTCTTTTTAGTTATTCTCACCACCGTGAGCTTCCACGTCTTTAGCACCATTCTGTCTTAGAATGGAACTAGCATCGTTCACCTTATCTTCACTTGTCTCAATTACCGCTAGAATACCGCCCTTTTTCAACTCCTGTTCGTACTGACGCCCTCGCTCTTCCGGAATTCCAAGATCAATCAGTCCTCCTGCAACCCCACCAGTAACAGCGCCTGACAAGACCCCAGCTAACGGCCCAGCAGCCACGATGGGCCCAATTCCTGGTATAGCAAGAGCTCCAACACCGGCTAACAGGCCTGCCACACCACCTAAAGCACCGCCCCAAGCAGTGCCATCACTGATAGTATTGGTGCCCATCTCGCCGCCAACTTCCATATCCCGTTTTCTAGTCTTATTCTGATCATCTTTGGCAACAATTGATATTTCATTATCTTTGAAACCCTTATTCCTTAGGGCACGTACAGCCTCTTCAGCTGTCTTCACATCACGGAACACTCCGATAACGGTTGACAATAGAATTCCCCCTTTTCATTTGCTAGGGTATATTCTACCCCAAAAAGGGAGGCTTATGCGATCGAGGTTGTTCTTCAATTCGACGCATAACATCACTGTAATCTTTCGCAGTAGTCAAGTCTACAATGATCAAGTCTCGTCCAATTTTCTTAATGCCCCGCCATGGAATGACAATCAAGCGTGGTCTAAACCATCGATGACCGTAGGGAATAATTATGGAGTCTACTTCTCCAGAGCGAACATTAATGATCAAATCTGTATGATCAACAACTCCTAACCGAATACCTTCGTCAATACAGACAATTTCCTTGCCGGACAAATCCGAATACCGCATGGGATCCACCTCGACTTAACCTATGTTTACAAAGCAAAGTCTAGAACGTATATCCCCATGATATGCCTAGTTGAGGCTGAGTGTCAAAACCGGCATGAATATTACCCCGATCGTATTCACCCCACTCCAGCTGAACATAACTACCTGCAGCTTCTCTGCGAACCAAAAGAGAAAAGTAATTACGGTCTTTTATAAAATCACGCTTCATAATCAGACGCCAATCTAAACATCGGCTGAATTTCATCTCTAAACGTGCTAACCGCTTCGAAACGTCACAAGACAGACGGTTTTCTAATCCAGCATATACCCAATCAAGGCGGATCGTCTGATTCACCACATCACATTGTACATTCGTGTTATCGCGCTGGAAACGAAGGACAAACGCCTGAGTCGGTACGAGGCGCCACAGGAGAGAAGTATATTTAGAAGGAGACTGTAGTTCTACACTAAACTGGTTATATTCCCTTGTTTTACTTATCCTCTCATGAACCCGCCCATTAAGTGTCATGTCTATCTCATTCAATGGAACGTGTACCTTCCACTGCACCCCTTTGCGATCGGGCGTATACTTATTTGTCTTCGCTAAGAGACTTGTAAAATTAGGTTCAATGTGCTGAGCTGTGAAATCAACTTGAATGCGCTCACCTGTATACTGTGCGTTCATTACAAAAGCATTAGAGATTTCCGTTGGGGTATATCGAGTTCCCCAAGCAGCACTCCCTTTCCATGGTTTGTGGTTATATTCCCCCTGCCCTACGAAGATCCTAGAACCACACGTCAGCAGTGTGCCAACAAAACTTACGGAACCATGGTCTACCCGTCCCTGCAGTAGTTGAGCATCTACTGTACTCTCGTTCTGACACGGGATATTTCGAAATAACCCCAGTCTTATATTATTATAGTCAGCAACAGCTGTAATAGTCTCCTGCCCATAGTTATTCTCATGAACTAATCGAAATGCATCTTGAGAAGTTATATGGGGCCTGTTCTTACTCAGACCAATCTTCAACCCCTGCATAGGTACTGAGAGATGCCAATCAGTCTCATGGCCAGTATGGTCTGTTCCTACTAAGCCTTCCCAACCTATGCACACCTCACTCGAACCAATACGCTGGTCAAGTTCTAGTCTCAACTCTTTAGTAATCTGTTCCCTGCTGACAAAGCCCCCTACTGCCCCACTAATTTGGGCCTGTAAGACCTGCATCGGATGGAACAACAGGAAAATAAGGAACAAAAAGACTCCGCGGATGTGCAAAAGAATCATCTCCTTTGAACATCTCCCTTGGGCGCGGAGTCCTTTTTATTATACCATACTTATCTATTTTGTCCAAGCATAACCAGAACGGTCAGAAAGCCCTTTTTGTCTGTTAATATTCTCTTTGTTCTTCTCTAAATAAGCTTCATAAAGCTCTTCAGGTCCTATTCCCGCCTTAAGACACATACTCACAAAAAAGTGCAGTACATCTACAATCTCTTCTTTTAGACGGTCATGGTTGATCTCTTGCGGGTCTTTCCACCACTTGAAATTGACTTCATCGAGTATTTCACTCAATTCGGACAAAATGGCAAGAACCTCTTTTTGAATCCAAGTTTGTTTGTCAAACTCTAGACCCCTTTTCTCTACTAAAGCACTGTCAAACTGCTCCTGTAATCGAAAAATCTCAACTAACATATCTTTTGACACTGTATGTCCCTCCAAATATTGCTGTCTATCGGTCCAATCGCCGCTATAGTCCACTTAGCTGGGTCATATACTTCCAAACCCAGTTCAATCACATCTTCCTTAGACACCTGTTCAATTTCCCGAATAAACTCTTCGGGTGTTACAATGTGACCAAAATCCATTTCTCCCCTTGCTAATCGAATCATGCGATTATTTGTGCTTTCTAAGGAAAGGAGCACACTTCCTTTAAGCTGTCCCTTAGCCCGCTGCACCACATCATCTGTGATCAAACGATCGATGGAACCCAGTTGAGTTCTGATTACACTGAACACCTCGTCCCAATGTTTGGGACTGAATCCAGAGTAAATCCCAAAGCAGCCCGAATCTCGAAAAAAGGAGTTATAAGAATATGTATTATAGACTAAAGCTCGCTCTTCTCTCAACTCTTGGAAAAGAAATGAGCTGACACCACCACCTATAATGGTATCAAGGAGATAAAGAATATATTTTCGCTCATCGTCCCTGGATAGAGCAGGACCCCCAATACACAAATGGATCTGTTCAGTATCTTTTGCCCGGAACAAATCTTGTCCACCCAAATCTCGAGAATAATTGGCTGTGGGCAGTGCACCCGACGGAAGGGCACTCAAACTAGAAGCAAATTCTTCTACGATCCTCTCATGGGGTATGCTACCAGCGCTAGCAATCACTATTCGTTCCGTAGTATAGTTGCGCTCCAGAAAAGACAGAATCATGTTTTGCGAAAACGAGCTGATTGTTTCTTGAGTACCTAGAACATTCCTTCCAAGAGGATGATTGGGCCAAAGGGCCTCGCACAATAGGTCGTGAACTAATTCATCAGGTGTATCTTCGTACATATTCAGCTCTTCCAACACTACATTTCGTTCCTTGTCAATTTCAGATGGTTCAAATCGGGAATGAAGCAGCATCTGCTGTAGAACTTCTGCAGCAGTAGAGAAATGCTCATCCAAAACGCGAAAGTAATAACAAGTGTGCTCTTTACTTGTGAACGCATTAAGGTGTCCCCCACAGCGATCCATAATCTCTGCAATCTCTCGAGCAGAAAACCGTTCTGTTCCCTTAAACATCATGTGTTCAATAAAATGCGACAGGCCAAGCTCTGTTGGTTCCTCGTCCCGACTGCCTACCTCAAACCAAACTCCCAGACTCACAGAGTGTACATAAGGTATATATTCAGTAATAATGCGAATTCCATTTGGTAAGACTGTTTTTTGGTACATATTGTCCTCCAGTAATTAATGCTCTTCCTTAGATTATAAGACGTGAGTGTACTGATGTAAAGGTATCCCAGATTACGATGTTCTTTCCACTGAATTATCTCAAAAAGTATGATAATATTGAACAAGGAAAGGAGGATCGGGATGGGTCAAAGCATAATCGCAGTAGTACTAACTATTCTGTTTTATATTACTAGTCTTTTTGGCGGAGGTACCAGCAATACGAGTGTACCTAATCAATACCAGTATACACCTTCTCAACAGGAACAGCCATCGTCCAGCATCATTGGGCAGACAGCAGTGGTCCTTGGGAATAAAGTCACGGTCCGATCAGGTCCTGGTACAGATTACACAGCTGTCTCTTCTGTAGATAAGGGATTAGAAGTGACCCTCTTAGAAGCAAAAGATGGGTGGTACAAGGTGCGATTCGCCTCGGGACAAAATGGATGGATTGCCGGATATCTCCTGAATGTATTACCATATTCCAGTGTTTTGAAAAACAGCACTTCTGGGAAAATGGTACTTGGATATTATCTTTTGAATAATCAATCGTATGAAAGCATGTTGGAGAACAGTCAAGTCCTCACAGGAATTGCTCCTTGGAGTTGGGAACTAGACAGCTATGGTGGACTGCAGGCATCATTTGACGAAGAGAAACTTGGGGAAACACTCCAGTTCGCGGGTAACAAGGGACTAGAGACATATGCCCTAATTCATAATCTTCAAAATGGCTACTTTGACAGTCAAACAGCGACTAATCTGCTCAACAACTCCATTGCCCAGGAACGAGCTATTAACAACATCTACCAAACTCTGCTTGATTGGGGTATGAAAGGGGT
>JAAYRO010000125.1 GCA_012518735.1 Bacillota bacterium | reverse complement strand
GGATAGCCAAAAGCCTTACCTAGATCCCGTAAGGCGGAACGAGCGTGGTAAGTATGGAATGTGCAGACAGAAGCAACATGGTCGGCACCATAACGTTGGTAAACATAGTCTGCAATATCATCCCGAAAGCGGGCATCAAAATCAATGTCAATGTCTGGTTTTTGAGCTCGTTCGAGGCTTAGAAAACGTTCAAAAAGCAGCCCCCTCGCAAACGCATCTACGTTTGTAATTTCTAAACAGTACACCACTACCGAATCGGCAGCCGAACCTCTGCCAGCATAGCGGATACCTCTTTTCTTCGCATATTGGACAATATCCCAAACAGCTAGAAAATAGTCGGCTACATCCAGCTGGGCAATAATATTTAACTCGTAATTGATCCGCTGGCGCAGCGCGGGTGTGATACGATTATAGCGGCGGGCCGCTCCTGCCCACGTTAGATCTGTCAGCAGTTCAACAGCGGTTTGCCCATGATCATCTGGTAGATAGCGAGGAAAGAGATTTTCTCCCAGATTTAATGCGGGACTGCAGCGCTCTGCAATTTCCAAAGTGTTTTGAATTGCCCCTGGAAAGGCTCTGAAGCGCTCCTCCATCTCCTCTGGTGAGGTGAAATAGTTTTCATTATTGAGGGGACGCTTAGGATGGATATCGTCTAATGTAGTTCGGGTACGGGTGCAGACTAACAGATCATGTACAGGAAATATTTCTTTATCAAGATAGTGGACATTATTAGTGGCAGCAATTGGTATTTTTAGTTCTTGGTGTAATTCATATATTTGAGTCAGCAGTTGTTTCGTGCGTGGCAAAAAAGAATGGATCATTTCTAGATAGACCTGTTCTGCTCCAAAAATATCTATTAGGCGGAGAGCTTCCTTTTTAGCCTGTGCATAGTCTTTTCGTAAAATCGCTTGACATATTCCTGAACGGCGGCACCCACTCAGCGCAATGAGTCCCCTATGATGGGCAGCCAGAGTTTCCCAAGTAATAATGCACTGTCCCTGAGGACTCTGAGCATATCCCTTTGTTAATAATCTGCAGATTGAAGTATATCCTTGATTGTTTTCTGCTAAGAGAGTTAGATGGGTTCTATCTTCTGTAACAATCTCCACTCCTTGAATAGGTTTTATTCCTAAAGAGAGCGCTTTTTTTTGAAATTCTACTGCTCCGCTAACATTACTGTGATCCGTAAGGGCAAGGGCAGGCATGTCAAATTGTGCTGCTTTTTCTAAATAGGCATCAATTGTGGACGCTCCATCAAGAAAAGAGTATGGGGAGTGGACGTGGAGATGGACAAACATCGTTTATTTCCTCCCTAATCTTCTATACGATATAAAATCCATTGGTTGATTTGGGGAGCATAATGGAGTTCACACCAACAGCAGTCTGTACTTACTCGAAAAACAAACCGTTCCGGCTCGTCTAACCACCACTGCCCTACTTCACGCCAATGTTCTAAGATATGCTGAATAAGATAATTGCCGTGAAAGTGAAAGCGTGTTGGGAAATTGTTTTCCATAACAACTTGAATAGGTTTGTTAATGCATTTACTCATTATAAAAATAACTCCTTCCACATTTCTAAGATTCGTTCACGTCGAGGAATAGAAATTCCTATTTGAGCAGGTAATTGTTTGGGAAGAATGTTCCGAACAGATCGATTGGGAAATATGTTGAGCTGTACTGTAGGTTCTGGCTGGAGTTTGGTTACAGATAAGGTTATCTTTTTTACTGTACCTACTGGAATTAACTGCAGAGCTGCCCGTTCTAGAACTCGTGGATCATTTGTCGGTTCTTTCAATGTTCGTTTCATTAAATATGGTTCTTGTTCTGGAGGAACAGCCATAATTCTCAATCCTTGAGCTGTCTTTTTGCTAAAAGCTAAACGCTGTGCAAGATCTTCAACCCCCAGTCTTACATAGGGGGTTAATTCTTCATACACTACTGGTCTTAATAAATCGGATTGGGTAGTAAAGTCCATTTCCCAGTGGAATTCTTCAATTTTACGGGCTTGAAATGGAATTAAATCTTCGCCGCGACCAATTTTTTGAAGAGCTTCACTCCGCAGACCAAAATGGGCAGTCAATTCATTTAGTGGTAAATTAGCCAATTCACCGATTCGTTTAATTCCTAACTTAAGAAGATGATCAAGCTCTGGTAAAGGAAGTCGGTCTAAAGGAATTCGGTTTAAGAATTCACTTGTTTGTTCAGGTAAGACAATATTGCTTTTCTCACGGTGATGTAAGTTGTGGGCCGCCAATTTCGCCACAAGTTTGCTGGGACCACCACCCCAAATGCCCCCCATGTCTTGAATTTGTAATCGCTGGGCGAAGTCGTGCAAAAACTGCTCACACATCCCTGTGTTCGGTAACTTTAAGTACCAAGCATGGGGATATTCCACTTCAATGGAATTAGTATACTGTAGGCTGAAATTCAGCCATTCTTCTGTATAGGGATAAAAATCCCCCAGTTGAATGGGGATAATGTGGACTGGTTTATTTAAATAGTGAACGGTGCTCAGTGACATTTGGTTTGTGAATCCTAAGTCTTTAAGCTCTGGAGAGAAGTCCCAGGTTTGGTTGTTGTGTGTTAAAATATATAAAGAGTCTGGGTGTGGTGGAGAAAAATGATGAATATAAAAGTGGCGTAGACCACAATAGACAATCATGAAACTCTCCCTTTCAGAACGTGTGTTCGCTATAATTATACCCAGAACAAACGTTCTAGTCAAGTGGGGAAAGGATGGTAGATCGTGGAGATTACGTTTCTAGGGACAGGGACTTCCCATGGAGTTCCTGTTATTACCTGTCGGTGTCCCGTGTGTTCCAGTGAAAATCCTAAAAATAAACGAACTCGCAGTTCTCTTTGGATTTTAGTCGATGGAGTAAGCCTTTTAATTGATACGGCTACTGAATTTCGGCTGCAGGCCCTTCAGGCTCAAATAGATCATGTAGATGGGGTGTTATATACTCATTGTCATGCAGACCATGTTTTTGGTTTTGATGATTTACGTGTCTTCAGTCAAATTACGAACCGTTCTATTCCCGTTTACGGCAATGAGCCTACTATTGGCGAATTCCGAGAGGTTTTTGGATATGTCTTTCGCAAGACCCAAAAAGGGGGAGGAAAGCCGCAGGTGGAGACCATTACAGTTGATGGGCCTTTTGAAGTAAAAGGTATTCCTATTACGCCCGTTCCTGTTTTTCACGGTTCTCTGTCTATTCTTGGCTATCGTATTGGAAATATGGCCTATGTGACAGACTGCAGTTCTATTCCTGATGAATCGATGAAACTCCTAACTGGTATAGAACTCTTAATTTTGGGTGTAGTTCGCTATGAGCCCCATTCTACCCATATGCACGTGGAGCAGGCATTAACCTTAGTGGAAGAATTACGCCCACGGCAGACGTATTTTACCCATATTTCACATCTCTTAGACCATGAACAGGTAAATGCTGCCCTGCCGTCCCATGTTCAACTTGCGTATGATGGTTTGTGCCTTCAAATTTAGGAGAAATTCATTCGATGTCATTCTGAAACAGCCG
>JAAYRO010000124.1 GCA_012518735.1 Bacillota bacterium | reverse complement strand
GCAATTTCAACCAGCTGTCGCTGTCCAACACCTAAATCCTTAATTTTTGTGGCCGGGTCTACATTCAGACCTACTCGCTTAAGAATCTCGCCTGCACGTACAATGGTTTCATTCCAATCAATCACGATTCCATTCATTATCTCGTTTCCAACAAAAATGTTTTCATAGACGGTTAACTCTGGAAACAGTGCCAGTTCTTGATAAATAATAGCGATTCCGCACTTCTCACTATCCGAAATGTGGCGGAACTGCTGCACTTTCCCATTGAGCACGATTTCACCCTCGTACGTACCGTATGGATAAACACCAGAGAGTACCTTCATGAGTGTTGACTTACCTGCCCCATTCTCACCTACAAGGCAGTGTATCTCACCTCGTCGAACCCGAAACCCAACGTTATCGAGGGCCTTCACCCCTGGGAACTCCTTAGTAATGTTCTTCATCTCTAAAATGAAATTGTCAGCCACCCCGTATCCCCTCACTTCCCTGCTTCTTAAGACCGGCCCGAGATTCGAGCCGGTCTCCAAAGACTTATTGAGGGTACCTTATATACCCGTGAACTCGCCAGCTTCGTAATAGCCGGAATCAATCAAGACTTCCTTAACGTTGTCCTTGGTCACAATGATCACAGGGGATTGTTTTGATGGAACTTCAATCATGGTGTTATTGTAGAATGCGTCTGTTTCAGGAGTCTTTCCCTCAATGATCTCAATTGCCATATTCATGGCGTCAGTAGCAAGAATACGTGTGTCTTTAAACACAGTCATGCTCTGCTTGCCATCAATAATGTACTGTACAGAGGCCTTTTCAGCATCTTGACCAGTCACGAAGTATTCAGTGACATCAGTGTCTGCAGCAAATACATCAGCAATAGAACGGGCGGTGCCATCGTTCGGTGCTAATATGTAGCATTTGCCTTTATCAGCAGCTGTTCTAGCAGTTAAATGAGCCTCAGCCTTAGACTTAGCAACGTTCATATCCCAATCAGTTGTAACTTCACCAATTATAGTAGCAAGCTGGTCGCGGGTAAGATCCTTAATATCCTTTAAATTGTCAGCCTGGACTGAATTCTTGATAACGAAAGTGCCATCTGCAATCTTAGGCTGGAGGATATTCCATGCACCCTGGAAGAACAGGAATGCGTTGTTATCAGTGAGGGCACCTGCATACAAATACAGTGGATTGCCTTTTCCGGCAGCATTATCCACTAGATATTGACCCATTGCTTCCCCTACGGCCACGCTGTCAAATGTGACATAATAATCGACTGCATCTGTGCCGGTGATCAAACGGTCGTAGGAAATAACCGCGATGCCCTCAGCTTTAGCACTCTCTACAGCGATACCTGCTGCTGCTGCATCGTGGGCACAGATAATGATAACCTTAGCACCTTTTGCAATCAGGGTCTCAACATTGGTCTTTTCAGCAGCAGAAGATCCTTGGCTGAAAAGTACTTCCACAGAATAGGGCGTTTCCTCAATAACAGACTCAAAGCGAGCCCGATCCTGCAGCCAGCGAGGTTCATCCTTGGTGGGAAGTACTATACCTACATCAACACCTGCTGCTGATGCTGCCTGCAAACCCACAAAGAGAAAAACGGAGACAACCATAACCAACGCAATAATTCTTTTCATGATTATGTTACCACCCTTCTTAAGTTATGTTTCGCGATACATTCACCTAAGCAATACTACATCCTCTTAATACGGAGACTATAACCCCCTCTCAACCATTTCTGAAATAGTCGTTCTTCTTGTATTTTAATCAATGATTCTAAACCTCAGTTTAACAACTAACGGTTTAAATATCCATTTGATATATTTATTTATGTTTTAATATATTTCCATATGGTCTAATTTAGGTTTCATTACATAAAAAAGACCACTGCTGTGAGTGGTCTACATCGGCAATGACAAACTGTTCTTGTATTCTGTTGGACTGACTCCTACAGTTCGCTTAAACCATGAGCTGAAATAATAGGCATCATTAAACCCTAAATAGTCAGCGATTTCATATACCCGTTTATCCGTTGTCTTGAGCAGCTCCTTTGCTTTTTGGGACTTAAGGTTATTAACATAATCTGAGAAGTTTTCGCCCACATGTTCACAGAACAACTTACTTAAATAGCTCGAACTAACATTGAAGCGAGCTGCCAGAGTGTTGAGAGTTACACCTGTACGATAATTCTGATCTACATATTTCTTCATTTCACTAACAAGACGTTCTATACCTTCCTGCTGTTTACCTCTGATTAATCCATTAATATCAAAAAGGAAGTTTCTAACCCACTTTTTTAGGTCTTCGAAATTCCCGTCAAAGGCGCTGGGAAGGTGCTTTATCATAAGATCAATACCATTTTCAAACTCGAACCCTACTTCCTTAACAGCCGTTAATGCAGAAATCACAACGTTGTTGAGCAGCACATACACGTTTTCCCGATCGGACCGCATCCGATCCAGCGTTTGATGTAAGGATTCAATCTCGTGGTTAAGGTCATTGATTGTTCCAGACTTAAGTACTTCTCCTAAGCGATTATGCGTAAGAACACTCGACTGCTTAATAAAGAAACTAGGATTAGCGAGCCAACTGAATACGTCACATACTTTGTCTTCAAAGAGCTGGCGGGCAAATTCGTTCGCCCGACTCTGTTCAGCCTCTCGTAATTTCCCCCTCGCTGTCTCCACAACTTCCAATAAACGCTCCGATCTAAAGGGTTTCAGCAGATAGTCTTCTACTCCAAGCCGAATGGAGGCCTGAGCTAATTCAAATTCTGCGTGCCCTGAAATAACAATAACTCGCAGGTCTTTCTTAATTTCCTTTGCCTTCTCAATCAACTCGAGACCGTCCATACGGGGCATACGCATATCTGTAACTAGTATATCAATACTCTCTGTCTGAAGAATAGCGAGGGCTTCTTCTCCATCACCCGCTTCAAAGACGATATAGTCATGACTTGCCCAATCAATATTTTTAGTAACTTTCTCCCTTAAATATTTCTCATCCTCGGCAATAAGAAGCCTACATCCCATAATGCAAAACCTCCACGTAAGAATTTGCACAGTGTATTGCCGGCATCCTACCCCTAACCAGAAAGCTGCTGGGAGCTTTTCAGCAAACTTGCAGTTCTTATGTTATTCACTATGTCCAGCAGTCTTTGGGAACGAAAGGGTTTAAGAAGATATTCATCCACCCCCAACATGTTGAGAACTTGAGTGTATTCCCAATCACCGTAACCAGAAATTATAATTACCCATAAATCAGGATAAATGGTCTTAGCTCTCCGAACTAGTTCAATGCCATTCATCTTTGGCATTTGAATATCCGTCACTAGAATATCAATCTCCTGCTGTTTAAGAATTCCCAGGGCTTCTTCCCCGTCACCAGCCTCGTAGATGCGGTATCCTTGGCTTTTCCAATCAATGTTCATGGTCAGTTTATCTCGGAGCGGCTTTTCATCTTCCACAATTAATACATCATGCACTCATGTCACCTTCAATAGCTCTTATTCTTAATACTGCTTTGGTTCCTTGTCCCAATTCACTCGTTAACTGCACCCCATAGTCCTCGCCAAACATTAATTTAACCCGTTGATTAACGTTTCGCAGGCCGAAGTATTCCTTTTCATTTTCTAGTTTTCTTACACCCTGCAGAACTTCATTGATATGCAAAAGCTTCTCCCCTTCTATGCCAGCTCCATCATCACAAATCTCAAAGTAAATGTCAGAACCTTCTCGATAAGCTGTAATAGTAATTTTACCTTTCTTGTCAGACTGGAGAATCCCATGATAGATGGCATTTTCCACTAAAGGCTGCAGCAATAAACGAGGAATATAGTGATTGAGAATATGGGGATCTTTGATTTCGATTTCATACTGGTATTCCTCACCATGGCGAAGCTGTTGGATGAACAGATAATTGCGGACGTGTTCTACTTCACTGGCAATAGGTACGATTTCCCGTCCCTGACTGAGACTTAGTCGGAAAAAATTACCGAGAGCTTCAATAAGGTAGCTTGCCTGTGATGTGTTATTGCTTTCCAGCTGTCCAATAATTAAGTCCAACGTGTTATAAATAAAATGGGGCTTAATCTGATTGTTTAAGCTTTCCATTTCTAACTGCCTGAGTAGCTTCTGCTCTTTCACATTTTCACTCATCAGTTCTTGAATCCGACTGATCATCTTGTTAAAACTGTGGCCCAATTGGGCTATTTCGTCTTTACCTTGGGTTTCAATGTGTACAGAAAGCTCGTTGTTTGCTGCTCTCTGCGTAAGCTCCTGCAGTTGTTTAATGGGTTCACTTAAAGAATGGGAAAGGTAGACTGCTAGGAAAATGACGCCTAAAAAGATTAGTCCAATCACTAATAAAGTGATATTCCTTATGGGGGCGAGCTCTGCACCGATTTCATCGGCATAAGCCACACTTACAACATTCCAGCCCGTTACAGGGGAATAAGCTGTTGTAAGAAAAAAATCTTGGCTGTCCTGCCGATTGCCACCCCCTTCAAAACCATATTCTAAATCAGCCTGATAGAATTGGCTTGTCTGACCGATCATGGAAAACTCAGGGTGAAAGACAATTCTACCATCCCTATCAGCCACAAAGACAAATCCCTTTCTTCCTAGTTTTACATTGGCAATGCTGGCCAACCTCTCTAAGTTGATGTCTGCACTGATAAAAATGCTCGTTTCTGCAGAAGATGGAATATACGGACGAACCATTGTAACCACTGTCTGATTTAGGAAATTTGTGTGAGGGCCAATAATAGCAGCCCCACTAGGTAAAAAGACGTCTTGGATATCATCCATAAATCGATCAATATCAATTAAATATAGCCCATAGCTGCTGAGACGTTTTCCGTCGGCAAAAGTTAGGGCAATCTCCTCTAATCCAGGTTTTACACGGCGCAGATTGTGAAAGTCCTCCCAAATGCGGAATGTGTATTTACGATTATTGAAGTCGTTACCCTGATTTAGCTTAATAAACTGATCAATATAAAAGTCTTGTTCTCTCGTTAGGAGGGTCTCAATGTCGGAAAAGTATTCATCTAAATCGCGAGCCATACGGTTAACCACTTCTTGAGAATATTCACCGATTCTTTGGGTAAGACTGCCAAAGTACGCTTTATAGGAAAACAGAGACATAATTGTCAAAGGAAGCAGAGCGATTAGTAAAAAAGAGATGATCAGTTTCGTTCGAATAGTATGAATCTCTGCTCTGCGGGCAATAGCTGTCAAGATTTTTTCGAAACCACTCATTCAGACCCCACCTTTTATGTCTACCCTTCTATTTGACGAGCCAGGGTTTATGAATCTCTAGTAAACGATCTAAGTTGGCAGCGTCGGCATGTTCTAGACCCGTTTCCACAAACTCAGGGGGCACGTCACCGAATCGGAGGTAGTTGACTAAAAGCTCTAATCCAACAGAGCCCATGGAGGCCATATCTTGCCCGATCAAATATTGAATTAAGCCTTCTTTCTGAAGCAGGAGAGCATCATAAAAAAGATCGATCCCTACAGCAATACCTCCTTTTTGAGCCCAACGCTGAAAGTTGGGCAGTGCTTCGGCGGGAACATAAAACGGCCAACCGCCAACAAAGAATATTACATCAATATCTGGATTGTTTTTCACATAGTCTTCCAGCAAAATTATTGCTTTTTCAACCGTATCATAGTTTTCAAGAATATCTCTTATATTCAGGTTAACCTCATCCTGTGTGGCCGCTGTAAATCCTCGGATCCGTTCCTCTAAATTCAACGCTTCTCGATAGCCAGTCATAATCATTGTGTCCAGAACCTGCTGATCAAGCTGTCTGTCTTTGATAACATCGACCAAGGCCGTACCGATAGCGACACCTGCCCCATAATTATCAATACCAATATGGAAAAGACGCCCACTGGAGGGGCAGTCTGCATCAAAAGTAGCGAACGCTATTCCTTGATCTATCGCTTTTTGAATGACTTGCTCAACCACTTCCTCATCATTCACACTAGCAATGATGCCGTCTACTCCGCGGCGAATCAGGTTTTCAATTATTTCTATCTGCCCATCAAGGTCAAAGTCAAAAGGTGCTACCCATTCGAGGCAAACGTTCAGTTCATACGCCTTTTTCTGAGCCGCCTCAAAAGCATCGAGGAAAATGGGGTTTCCTAAGGAACGAGGTACAAAGGCGATTGTCAGTTTATCAGCCTCTACTTGTGCATGAGCATGAATAGGCCAAGCAGTAATCGCCATGACAAGAAAGGCTGTGGCGAAAACGGCTGCCATCCGAGTAGACAATTCCGACATTTTCAAGAAACCCCGCCCCTTTCTGAATCGTGATTAATATGTTCGTCAAATCTATGTTAAGTTCCTCCTCCGAAATCGTTTCCCTATGAAGCATTGACACCTGTAAGCCCTAGGGAGTATAATTAAGCTCAAAAGAAGGTAAGAAAGAGCCATGGGCTCGTAGCTCAGGGGGAGAGCGCTTGACTCACATTCAAGAGGTCG
>JAAYRO010000123.1 GCA_012518735.1 Bacillota bacterium | reverse complement strand
TGGGCGGCAGGGAAGAGTTATCTACAATGGAGAAGAGATTGCTTATTATGGCGAAGTTCATCCGGCTGTACTAAGGAATTTCCGTGTGCCTGATCGAGCCTATGTGGCTGAGGTGCGTCTAGAGCCTGCAGCCGAATACTTTGGGAGAGTTGTAGAGTTTAAAGACTTGCCGCGGTTCCCTAGTGTAGATCGGGATTTAGCTGTAGTTGTTGATGCCCTTCAACCTGTGGGCGAACTGGTTAACCTTCTCCAAAAGGAAGGTGGCGACATTCTCAAATCGGTTACCGTCTTTGATGTTTACCAGGGTAAGCCAATTCCAGCGGACAGAAAGAGTGTAGCTTTCTCTCTACACTTCCAAGCTGATCGGACTCTTGTGGAAAAGGAAGTTAATGATGTAATGGAGCATCTAATAGAGCTCTTAAGCACGATGTTCGGCGCAGAGATTCGATAGAAGGAAAAGCTGAGTTTAAGGAGAACTAAGTCTATGGACAAGGAGGGATGGGTTGTGAGTTCGGGGAATGAACCCACTTCGGTTCGAGTTCGGATATTTGGAGAAGACCATGTAATTAAGGGTAATGCTTCAGATGAGTATATTCGCCATTTGGCCGAAATAGTAGATACCCGTTTGTGGGCGGTCCAAAAGAACAACCCTATGCTTCCTCGCCATTGTGTTGCTATTTTAGTTGCGATTAACCTGGCTAACGAGTTGGAAGATTTACGGGCAGAGTATGACGAACTTCTTGAATTGCTTGAGGATGCCAATTAATCAGGAGTGGTCGTGTGGTTGGAAAATGGATTGACATCGTTATCTTGGTTATTCTCGCTCTTGGATTGCTCAAAGGGTTCAAGAGAGGATTGGTGCGAGAACTGTTCAGTCTTGTAGGAGCAATCTTGGCGGTGGTCATTGCGTATCAAAGCTACCAAGAACTGTCTCTCTACTTGATAGATGTCTATCCCCTTGCAGAGTGGCAGGCGCAGATGGTCGCTTTCGTTGTTATAATCTTGGGGATTAGTGTTTTGGCGGCATTTTTTGGGTATTTGTGGTCAAGGGCGATTCGCTTAACTCCATTTGCTCTAGTAGACCATGTGGCTGGTGCGGCTTTTGGTGTGGCAAAGGTAGGTATAGTGATCTTAGCCCTGCTGATTGTTGTGACGGCAACGAATCTTTCTACCATCAATATGATTCTGGAAGAATCATCGGTTGTTCAACAAATGCGAGTGCTGCTGCCATTTGTTTACGAATATCTAGAGGCCAATTGGCCGGTGAACTGGTCTAGACCAGCTTGGTTATTCTCCAAAGAGAACCCCGCAATACAAGCGGGGTTTCCTTGTGGAGGTTGATGAAGAAGGGATGTTCTTGGTAGAATTGGAATGAAGCTGTAATAGCGGGTTTACTTGCCTGAAGGGATGTATTCTCCTGAGCTGGAATTATACCAGATAGTAGACAAAAGGAGGAGCACCCTTGAATCGTTGTTTATGTCATTCCAATCAATCCTTTACTTTATACTCGAGTGTATGGGCAACCCTTCTCATGTTTTTGATGTTCATTTTCTCAGGACTAGCCGGGTCTAATACTGGTTATAGACCCCCTATTACTCTACCTAATACAGATTCGAACCGGAATGTGTGGGTTTCCCCTCAGGCTCTGGCAGGGCGGATTATAGCACTAGATCCTGGCCATGGCGGTCAAGACCCAGGGACTGTTGGAGTAGGTAAAACCACTGAAGCTGAGAATGTACTAGCTATCGCCTGGGAACTTAAGACAATGCTGGAGAAAGCAGGGGCGCAGGTTATTATGACCCGCCAAACAGACATTAGTCCTGCCCAGGGAACATCGTACAGTAAACAGACAAATGGCCAATTGGCAGTACGGGTTGCGAAAGCGAACCGCAGTGGAGCCCACATTTTTGTATCAATTCATAATGATTGGAACGACAATCGTTCTCTTTCTGGGACGACCACATATTACTATCAAGCGCAGGACTGGGCGTTAGCAGAAGCTCTGCAGAAAGGTGTTGTTCAACAGCTGGGTACGAGTAACGTTGGGGTTAAGCGGGGGAATATCTATGTTCTTCGCAATACTAGTATGCCTGCTGCTCTAGTTGAGGTTGGATTTTTGAGCCATCAAGGAGAAGCCGATCTATTGAGCCAACAGTGGTATCGATTGGAAGCAGCTCGGGGAATGTTTAACGGAATCTTAAATTATTTTATGCAGCTAGAATAAGGGGGAACACTAGTGGAGTTATTGGCACCAGCAGGTTCGTTTGACGCACTTCGAGCAGCGGTGGAAAATGGAGCCGATGCTGTGTACTTAGGGGGAACACGGTTTAGTGCTCGTGCGTCTGCTGCCAATTTTGATGATAAAGAAATCCAATCTGCTCTAGATTACTGTCACATTCGAGGAGTCAAGGTGTATGTTACTGTCAACACGCTGTTGAGACAGGATGAATTAGAACGGGCCTTGGATTATTTAGTAGATTTGTACAACTGGGGTGCAGATGCCGTAATCGTGCAGGACTTAGGTTTAGCTCGTGAAGCACACAGGCAGATTCCCCATTTGGAACTGCATGCCAGCACCCAAATGACCGCACACAATCCATGGGATCTAGAGACACTCGAACAGTTGGGAATGAAACGAGTAGTCTTAGCACGAGAGTTAAGTTTCGAGCAGGTTGCTGCAATTGAGAAGCAGACGCCGTTAGAAATCGAAGTGTTTGTTCATGGCGCCTTGTGCATTTCCTACTCAGGGCAGTGTCTTATGAGCAGTCTGATAGGGGGTCGGAGTGGAAATCGTGGTTTATGCGCTCAACCATGTCGGCAGCCATATAGTGCTGCAGGATTGTCGTTTTCTGGAGGGGAATACATTCTGTCTCCTCGAGATCTGTCCCTCATTCAGTACTTGCCTGAATTAGAGCAAGCTGGTGTAGATTCCCTCAAAATCGAAGGACGCATGAAGCGTCCTGAGTACGTAGGTGTTGTTGTGCGAACGTACCGGGCCGCTCTTAATGGTAAGCCCTATAATGAATCAGATTTGGAGGCGGTCTTTAACCGGGGATTTACTACAGCGTATACTCTAGGTCGTCCCCATAAAGACTTTATTACCTATTCTTCTCCACGTCATCATGGTATGCTTGTTGGAAAGGTTGAGTCGGTTCAAGGGGAAATAGCTTGGATCAAATTAACTGAGCCTGTCTTGGTAGGAGATGGCTTAGAAATTGAAACGGACGACGGAAAACCATTTGGGTTTGTGGCAGCAGATGAAATGTTCACACGGCAGGGGCTCTTCGTTTCCGTTAGAGGGCGTCGAATTCAAACTCAAGCTTCAGTTTACAAAACTTCCGATGCTAAGTTGACTGCAGAAATCCAAGAAACATACAATTCTCCTAGGGCCTTTCGTAAAGTTGAGGCAGAGCTGTTTGTGGTGTTAAAAGCGTCCCAGCCCCTGCAGCTAAGGCTGATTGATGAAGACGGAGTGTCAGTAAGTGTGCAGGGTATGACGAAGGCAGTTCCTGCTTTGAAAAAAGGTATGACAGAGGACCTAATTAGGGAAAAACTGATGCGTTTAGGCAATGATCCTATTCATGTGAAGAAGATAAGGATTGATTTAGAACCAGGACTGCATATACCTATAAGTGAAGTGAATGGAGCCCGCCGTACACTTGTTGAAAAATGGAGTGGAGCGCGGTTAGAACCATACCGAGTTCGTTCAATCGCGCGTCAAAAGTCTCCTGCCGTATCTACTACAGAGACTGGGAGACTGAGCAGACCAGTAGAATTAGCAGTGACTGTCTCAGATTTTGAGGCTGCTGAAGCGGCACTTGAAGCTGGGGCAGACCTCCTTTATTTCTCAGGAGCTGTCTTTCACCGCCAGCCACAAGATTGGTTGTATCAATTATCAAAGACATGGGAGTTAGGGCAGCAGAAGCAGGTTCCCGTTTTTGTTCATATTGATCGAATTACGACTGCATCGACCCTAATGGATCTGCGTGGTAGTCTTACAAAACATAATTTTGACGGGATTTTGTTGGGTAATTTCGGCACATGGAACTATTTAGTGGATATTATTGGACAGCGGCCCGTTCACACTGACACATCATTTAATGTCTTTAATCCGTCTGCCATTCAGTTCTTGGCAGAACGAGGTGTTAGTGGGATTACTGTATCCTTAGAACTGCGATTGGATCAGATTACCCAGTTAGCTTATAGTATTCCTTATGATTTAGCAATGGTTGTTCATGGCCCAGTAGAGTCCATGATTTCTAAACACTGTATTCTGCGAGAACAGGGATGCAGTCAGCAGTGCCAGCGTTTGGCCCCAATCGAACTAGAAGATAAAAAGGGTTTTGTGTTTCCAGCACTATTTGATCGTTTCTGCCAAATGCATATTTACAATTCTCGTGAACTATCTCTCCTTGAGCATGGAGACGAAATGCAGAAATGTGGTGTTCGTTGGATCCGTATTGAAGGACGAACCAAGAAAGCGGAATGGATTGGGAGCGTAGTGCGTGCGTACAGGATGGCTCTGGAGGGAAAACCAGTGTCATTTGAGACTGATGGCGATGAGTTTACGAAAGGGCACTACTTTCGAGGTGTTCAGTAGCGAGGTGCAGTAGGAAATGAACGAAAGAACGTTACGGGTATTGGAGTGGCCCAAGGTACGGGCAATTGTGGCCGATAAAACAAGTTTTTCCTTAAGTAGGGAAATGGTGGAGACACTTTCTCCCAGCACAGACATGGAAGAAGTTAGGGAGCGTTTAAAACTTACAAGTGAAGCACATAGTATGCTCTGGAAGAGCGGAGAACCGCCGTTTGGTGGTGCCAGTGATGTTCGGTCTGTTGTACAGCGGGCCGCGATTGGAGGGGTACTTGATCCGGAACAGCTCCAATCTATTCAGGATCTTTTGTATTGTACATCACGATTAATAAAGTACATGTCTTCTGGGGAGGGTCTGCTCAAGGAGATCAGCACAGGGCTTGATCCCCTTCCTTCTCTAGCACGGGCAATTGCCCAGTGTATCGATGACGAAGGGAATGTGAAAGATTCTGCTTCAGCAGAACTCAGCAGAATTCGCCAGAAGATTCGTACAGTGGCGAATCGAATTCGAGATCGTCTTGAATCGTTGATTCATTCTCCATCGACCCAGAAGATATTACAAGAACCTATCGTTACCATTCGAAACGGCAGATATGTTGTACCTGTTCGAAGTGAGTATCGCGGTAAGTTTCAGGGGATAGTCCACGACCAGTCTGGGAGCGGTGCGACCTTGTTTATGGAACCTGCATTTGCAGTTGAACTTAATAATGAACTGCGGATAGCAGAACAAGCTGAATTTGAAGAGATTCAGCGGATTTTGAAGGGACTAAGCTCGCAGGTAGCTGATCAGTCCAGTCAGATTCTAAAAAATCTAGAGATTATTGCACAAATGGACAGTATTTTTGCTCGAGCGAAGTACAGCAAAGAGATTAACGGTGTAGAACCTCATGTTAATTCAGAAGGTCAGATCCATATTAAACAGGGACGCCATCCCCTTTTGACAGGTCATGTTGTGCCCATTGATGTATGGTTAGGAGAAGACTTTCACATTTTAGTCATAACAGGGCCTAATACAGGTGGAAAGACAGTTACTCTGAAGACAGTTGGCTTGTTCTGTTTGATGGCACAAGCAGGCCTACATATCCCAGCTCTGCCAGGGTCAAAAATAGCGGTTTTTGAAGGGATCTACGCGGACATTGGTGATGAGCAGAGTATAGAGCAGAGTCTCAGCACATTCTCTTCTCATATGACAAATATCGTCAGTATTTTGGAAGACGTTGGTCCTAATTCTTTAGTCCTTCTTGATGAGTTGGGTGCAGGAACAGACCCTACAGAAGGGGCAGCTCTAGCCACAGTCATCTTAGAGCATCTGCGGGTCAAAAAGGTTAATACGATTGCTACTACTCACTATTCCGATTTGAAGAGTTATGCGTACACCCATTCTGATGTAGAAAATGCGAGCGTAGAATTTGATGTAAAGACACTGCGGCCAACCTTTCATTTATCTATTGGAATTCCTGGTAGGAGTAATGCCTTTGCTATATCTCGACGTCTGGGATTACCAGAGGAACTAGTTGAGGCCGCTCAATCCCTTTTGGCTCCAGATCATATTCATGTGGAAGATCTCATTGGCGAAATGGAACAGAACCGCCGCCGAGCGGACCAGGCTCGCAAAGAGGCAGAGCGTCTGCGCCAAGATTATGAATCACTGCGAGACAAATACGGTGCCTTAGTAGAGGAACTGGAAGAGCGAAAAGCGGAAATTCTGGAAGAAGCTCGTCAGGAGTCGGAACGGATAATTAGTGAAACACGGTTTGAGATGGATCAAATTCTAGGCGAAGTACGGCGTCTTCACCGTGATGAGCTGGAAAAAACGGTGAAGACTTACCGTGATGACCTCGAGGAGCGTCAGGACAAACTGAAGGGAGAACGGAAGAAGGTTTCTCAAAGCAGAGGACCTGTGAATCTTAAGGCAGGCGAAAAAGTTCGTATCAAGACTTTGCGGCAGACAGGTTATGTTCTAGAACCACCTAGTTCGAATGGAGAGGTAATAGTTCAGGCAGGCATTATAAAAGTAACAGTGAAGGTGGAAGATCTAGAACGTATAGCAGATGATACTACCCCAACTATCCATACTCCAAGAATTATGGGACGGGCTGCTCTTTCTAAAAGCGCAAGTATTCGCAGTGAAATAGATATTCGAGGAAAGACTGTAGAAGAAGGAATCGGCATTATTGACAAATATTTAGATGATGCGTTTCTATCGTCACTAGCTCGAGTGCGCATTATTCATGGAAAAGGAACAGGTGCGCTCCGGAGTGCAGTGCAGGATTATCTTTCAACCCATCCACATGTTAAATCGTATCGTGATGGAGAACCGAATGAAGGGGGTACAGGGGTGAGTGTGGTTGATATTCACCTGCCTAACTAGAAACACAATAAAAGCAGAAAGCCGGGAATCATCCCGGCTTTTTTCATTCTAGCGCATAAATGGTAGTGACTGCCACCAAGGTTTTGTACAGCGTGGCGAATATTCAGTGGGCTCAGTTCCCTTAATAAAGATTTCTGAACGAACTTCGTCTTGGGGCAAGGTGCAGTCATCTGGAACCAATAGTCCTGTTTTCGTATCAATGAGGATTCCTTCTACAAGACCACTTGGCTTAGGGAAGTCTGAGATAGGTGTGTTTCTTAAGGCTTCTTTCATGAACGTCTTCCAAATGGTCGCTGCATTCCAGGAACCATAGCGTGCTCCTTGATATACCATGCGTTTCGGTGAATCTTCTCCAAACCAAACTGCAGAAACAAGATCGGGCGTATATCCTACAAACCAAGCGTCACGATAGTCCTGATGTGTTCCAGTTTTGCCTGCTGCTGGTCTTCCAATGTTGGCGTTTTTACCAGTACCACGTTCTATAACGCCTCTCAGCATATCTGTCATAATATAGCATGTCTGTTCACTGAGAACAACTTCTCTCTTTGGTTGGTTCTCTTCTAGAATGTTTCCATAAGAATCGGTCACTCTTAGAATGGCAAATGGTTCCGCTCGAATCCCTTGATTGGCTAACACTCCATAGGCACTAGCAAGCTCTAAAGGAGAGACTCCTAAGGTCATTCCTCCCAAAGCTAAAGGTGCAAGACCTAAGTCATTAGCTCGTCCTTGTTCGACAAATGTAGTAATCCCCATTTTCTTACCGTAGTCAATTACGGTTTGAGGACCAATCTCGTCTACTACCTTAGCTGCAATAACATTCAGGGACATCTCCACAGCTTCCCGAACAGTTACTTCACCGCTAAAGTCTCCATAGTAATTCTGAGGTGACCAAACATCTCCATTAGCCATTACAAACTCTGTTGGTTCATCAACATAAATATGGGCAGGCGTAATCCCCTTGTCAATGGCCGCTGTATAAGGAAAGATTTTGATGGCCGAACCAGGTGAGCGAAGTGCTTGCACACTGCGGTTAAAGCGATCTTCTCCACGTCCTCCAACCATGACTCGGATTTCACCTGTTTGAGGAACTAAGGCAATGATGGCTCCCTGTGGTTGAGTAATCCCATCGGAACTTTGACTGCTCACTGGTAATCCAGCTAGAAGGGCTTCTTCCGCGGCCTTCTGCATATTTAAGTCTAGGGTAGTATAAACCCTAAGACCTCCACCAAACACCGCAGCTTCTCCATAACGGTCGATTAAATACTGAGTCACATAATCGACGAAATACCGTGCCTGTACCACTCGTTCCTTCCGTTCTGCAAGGACGAGAGGTTCGGCTTTTGCCTGTTCAGCTTCTTCAGGAGTGAGAAAACCCACTTCCGCCATTCTAGATAACACAAAATTGCGCCTGTCGATTGCGATATCCGGATTGACAAAAGGTGAATAACGGGCAGGCCATCGTATTACACCAGCAATCAGCGCGGCTTCGCTTAAAGTAAGATCTTTAGCTGGTTTCCCAAAAAATGTCTGAGCACCTGCTTCGATCCCATAGGCTCCATGGTTTAGGTAAAACTCGTTCAGATAAGCTTCAAGGATCTCATCTTTCGAGTACTTTCGTTCAATTTGGACAGCCCATAGAAACTCTTCCAATTTGCGCATAATAGTCTTCTTCTGAGTAAGAAAAACGTTACGGGCAAGCTGCATTGTAATTGTTCCACCACCTTGGCTGAAGCTCCAATCTCTTAGATTAACTAAGATGGCTCGTCCAAAGGCGATAAAATTAATGCCGTGATGATTGTAGAACTGATCATCTTCAATAGCAACCACTGCATTAATAACATGATCAGGGAGTTCTGTAATATCTACAGGAACTCTATTCTCCCGATACAAATCAGTAATCAGTCTACCATTAATATCATAAATGTACGTAGTAAAGTCCTGGCGGATGTTAACCTGGTCCAGGGTTGGAGCACTCTTGAGATAGGCTGTTAAAAAACCAAAGGAGCTCCCTAGTAAGATTGAGCCCACAATAACTAGAACATAAATATAAGTGCGTCTATTTTTTGATTTTGCCACAATGACACCCCCGAGGGAACAATTCCTTATTCATTATACCATATAATTCGCTCCATAGCTTCAGTCAAATAAGGTCGTTCTCTAACATAGGATGTTCTTGAGGGGAGGTATTGAAATATGGTACACTTGCGTTGGAGAAGAAACACCTCTAGTCGCCCTTCGTGGATGACGTATGCTGGAATGATCGTTTTTTTCCTGATTTTGTTTTCAGCTTTGACCTTAATGATTTTCGAACGAAGGCTGAGCCCGGTTCTGCATACTTGGGCTAACACTCGAGCCATCAGCATTGCTACGAGAGCAATCAATGTTGCAGTAGAAGAAATGATGGTAGTGACCTTAAGTACAACGAATATGGCCTATTTACTGCGGGATAACGATGGTAATCTGCAGGGTATTCAGTACGATATGGGGGAGATAAACCGCATCTCTAGCCAAGCTACACATAAGATTCTCCAGACCTTGAACAACATGGGGGAGGAAATATTTCCCATTCCCTTAGGTCAGCTGATAGGACTGGATTTCCTTGCTTCATGGGGTCCTGGAATTCCAGTGCGCATGATCCCAGTAGGTGGTTTAACAACCACACCTGTGGGAAGTTTTGAAAGTGCTGGTATAAATCAAACATGGCATAGAATTCTGCTGGACATCAAAGTCACTATGAGGGTGGCTGTACCCCTAATGTCAGAGGATATTGTGGTTCAAACTAGGGTACCCATTGTGGAAGAAGTGTTCATTGGGCAGGTTCCTATGTGGTATTTTGCTCCACAAGAAGGATCTACAGAACTTGGTACAGGGCGTATCGAATTTAATCTTAACTAAAGTGAGGGTCCGCAATTTATGATTCGTTACAATCACCGCATCGCAGAACGTAAATGGAAATCGGTGTGGTTTAATTCCGAAGAAACAGATAGGCACTACTTGACAGTTCTTGTTCCCAATGCTGGTGATGATCTAAATTTGGAGAATGCTCGTCTTCTCGTTTACGCTGATTTCTATCGGCGCCTAAATCAAAGGGAAATACCTAGCTTGCACTGTTTATCCACTAATGAATTATTACCGCCACAAGCTCTAGATCTAGGTGTTCTTTTACAGACCAATTCAGCTTCAGATTATGATTTGTGTGTTGTACCCAGAGATTACTTGCACTTAGTTGATATCCAGACTACAGGGAAAATATTAGCCTGTGGTCGGTTTTTAACAGAAGCTCCTGTGTCTGACTTTTTGCCTGACTATGGGGCTGACGCTTTACGCTTGTTTTTTCTGTTTCAAGGACCTCCGCAAAGAGACTATCAGCTCGATATATGGGCCTTAGGTGGTGCTTTCCGGTTTATTCAGCGCTTGTGGCGAATGGCTGTTAGAATAGTAGAAGAAAGTCCTAGTCTGTCCCTAATGAGTCTACAGAGTATTGAACAAGATATTCAAGTTCTCTGTAGGGACATTCACTCTCGCATAGGCGCGAACAAACCCCACACAGCACTAGCTGCACTGATGGGGTTTGTGTCAGAGCATCCCTTGTTACCGAGAGATGCTCTGATTGAAATAGTCCGGTTGATGGAGCCTTACACGCCATTTCTGTCAGCGGAGATCCTTGATTTACTTCAGGATGTTTAGGATGAGTATCTCCGGTCTAGGACTATAATGAGTGGTATTGTAATAAGACAGATGGCAAGGGCAATGATCTGGGTCAAAACAAATGGTCCAATCAAAGGGCTGTGCTGACGGATAAAATCTAAGAAGAAGCGGACAATTGAATGAGCTAAAAGGACTCTCAGAAATGCATATCCTGGATAGCGCGGGTGGCGCGTCCACTTAACTGCAAATGGCAAAATAACCAGCGATGCAGCTACTTCATATAGTTGAGTTGGATGTACGGGAACTGGAGTTTGAGGGAACTTGACTGCCCATGGTACATTCGTTGGTGGTCCGTAAAGCTCTCCATTTAGAAAGTTGCCCAATCGAATGAAAATATGGCCTACAGGCAGGATCGGGGCAGCAATATCCGCGATGCGCCAATATTTGACATTATGCCTTCGTACTGTAATAATTCCAACTAACATAATTGCTGCAATGGCTCCATGGGAAGCCATCCCACCACGAGCGAATATTTCTATGGGATTGGCTAAGTAATAATCAAGCTGGGTTACAACGACTCCTAACCTACCGCCTACTACGCCCGCAACAGCACTGCTGAAAAACAAGCTGTCCATAACATCAGCGCTGATTCCATGCCATTTCCCAAAATGGTGAGCAATAAGATATGCGGATAAAAACGTGAGAGCCATAAGAATTCCGTACCAATAAATACTGATTGAACCGATTCTAAATGCTACAGGATGCATGTGACCACCTCTAGTAATATTTCGTTTAGTAATTCTACATATTTCCATAAGTACCTGCACCAACACCGGTTGTTGCATAGACCGATAAATTATCATATAGTAATTTGTAAGACTGGGGGCGTTTTCATGAAGAAGATTGTACTAACAGGAGGCGGGTCTGCTGGTCACGTTACTCCGCATTTTGCCTTAATTCCTCATCTGCAAAGAGAAGGATATGAAATACATTACATAGGAACAGCTCAGGGAATTGAGCGGGAATTGGTTGAAGGGAAAATACCCTATTATCCTATAAGTGCTGGAAAACTGCGGCGCTATATGGACATAAAAAACTTTACGGACCCATTTCGTGTAATCAAAGGTATGTTTCAATCCTACGCAATTCTTAGGAAAATTCGTCCCAGTCTCGTTTTTAGTAAGGGCGGCTTTGTGACGGTGCCTGTAACTTTTGCTGCCTGGATGCTGCGAATCCCTGTAGTTCTGCACGAATCAGACCTAACCCCTGGGTTGGCCAATCGTCTCAGTCTGCCATTCGCAAGTCATCTATGTCTTACGTTTCCTGATTCTCTCTCATTCGTAAAAAATAATAAGGCTACCGTAACAGGTACACCCATTAGAGCTGAGATTCTGCAGGGTTCTCGAGATGCAGGACTGCGGTTGTGCGGTTTCTCTCATACACGTCCTGTTATCTTAGTCATGGGCGGTAGTCTTGGTTCTGTCATCCTGAATCAAGTTGTTCGAGACAATCTCTTAGAATTGACCAAACGGGGCCAAGTCATTCACCTCTGTGGTAAAGGCAATGCTGATCCTGGAATACGAGTCAAGGGATACCGCCAATTTGAGTATGTTAATGAAGAGATGCCCCACCTGTTAGCAGCTGCCGATTTTGTCGTCTCTAGAGCTGGAGCCAATTCCATCTTTGAACTGTGCGCTCTCGCCAAACCAAATATCCTAGTTCCCCTATCTAAACAGGCTAGTCGAGGCGATCAGATCCTGAACGCTCGATCATTTCAGCAGCAGGGTTTCAGCTTGGTTATTGAGGAAGAGGAATTAACGTCTCATACTCTTCTTAAGAGTCTCGATGATTTACAAAAAAATCAGGACAGGTTTGTTCAGGCCATGGAGGCCTCGACTATTAGAGACGGAACGAATAATGTTCTGAGCGTTATTCGCCGATTTATCGATTAACTCAAAAAAGGCTGTTGGTTCGCTGCTGAACCAACAGCTTTTGTACAATTAATTCACTGTAATTTTCTTGCTGTTCTCCCACAGCCCATGAATATTGCAGTAACTCAAGGCCATGAGCGTACCAGATTGCTTAAGGCGAACAGTCACTTTGGCAAATGGCTCTGTGTATACAGGTCCTTCGTGACCGCCCTTTAGGCCTTCACCGTGACCGGTAAACTGAAAATCAGCCAATTCAAAGGTGAACCCTTCTTCTGGTTGGAATAACAACTTGATCCATCGAATGTGATGCTCTGCGGTATTTGGATGGGGGTCGTCAGCCCCGATGCTTACGCCTATTTCAAAAGCGTCATCCGCTTTTACAGTTTCTGGTGCTGTAATAACGGGAACGTGTTTTTCGCTTTTCCAATCACCACTTCGCAATACTTCACCAAGTTTCTGCATGAACAAACCCTCCTCAACAGATTAATACTTAAGTCCTATAATTTGCTTTTTCTTCATTATACGAGTATTTCCTCCCATGATTTTTTCCAGTAATAGAAATACCACTGGCTGAGCACTTTAATACTATGATACAAAGGGGGGAGTAATATGGTTACTTGTCCGTTATGCAACCAGCCAATGGAAGGTGTAGATCCTCAGGATTATGGTGGATTTAATGATCTATACATCTGTGGGGCGTGCCAGATTGAACAAGCTGTGTATTGGGACATGGGAGAGAGGGTTGTTCTCCAAAATGATGACGAAAATCAGAAAAGGTGATGTTGTTGCACCTAGTGGTATTAGCTTCTTTAGTACCTGGCGTTTTTTGGCTTTGGTATTTTCTTCGCCATGATCGATTTGAACAAGAACCAGTATGGGAAATAGTGAAGTGTTTGTTCAGTGGAGCTTTGGCAGTCCTGCCAGCCATCATTTTGGAATATCCCTTTCGCAGTGTTCTCCAGAGTCCGTCGAGTTTATTAACACGGTTTCTCTTATCCTTTTTTGTTATTGGGTTAGGCGAGGAGCTCTGTAAGTTCCTCGCTCTCTATTTGACAGTCTACCATTCCTCTGAATTTAACGAACCTGTTGATGGAATCATGTACGCTGTTGCAGCTGCCATTGGCTTTTCAATAGTAGAGAACATTATGTACATATCAGCCTTTGGTTTTTCCGTTGCTCCACTGCGAGCTGTAGTGGCTTCAATGGCCCATACTTCCTTTACAGGTGTGTTAGGTTATTTTTTTGGATGTGCCAAGTTTAGCGCGACTCCATACAAACTATTGGGTTTGGGTCTAGGCACTGCAGCTTTTCTGCACGGATTATATGATTTTATTCTCATTGGTCAGATTGGTTCACCCCTCATGGCAATTCTCTTGGTTGTTGTTTTCCACTATGTCCTGCTAAAAGCGATCCAGAAGGCGCTTGCCCTTTCTCCATTTAGTTAATCCCTTGGCAATGTCTGGTTCCTGTGCTAGAATATTGACGAAAGGATGTGACATTGTGGCTGGACATTCTAAGTGGGCTAACATTAAGCATAAAAAGTCAAAAGAAGATGCGAAACGGGGCCAGATGTTTACTAAGATGGCTCGGCAGATCACAGTTGCAACAAAAGAAGGTGGGTCTGATCCTGAATCCAATATCCGACTCCGTTTAGCAATTGATGCGGCACGTGCAGTTAATATGCCGAATGATAACATAGAACGAGCCATAGCCCGTGGTGTAGGTGGGCTTGATGGTGACAACTTTGCAGAAGTGTTTTATGAAGGTTACGGACCCAATGGGGTGGCCATCTTACTCCACGCACTAACGGACAATCGTAATCGAACTGCTGGGGAAGTACGTTATCGTTTTTCTAAATACGGCGGAAATCTTGGCGAAAGTGGGTGTGTGGCTTGGATGTTCCACCGGAAAGGTCTTCTTGTGGTAGAGCGAGACGGTGTGGATGAGGATGAGATTATGCTTATGGCCTTGGAGGCTGGCGCAGACGATGTTTTAACTGAGGGCGACGTAATTGAGATTTTGACTGATCCGTCAGAGTTTATTCAGGTGAAAAATACTCTTGAGGATCAAGGTTTGAACTTTTTAGGGGCTGAGCTGAGTTTCATTCCAGAAAATACGATTGCCATATCTAAGAGTGATGAGGAAGCTATTGAGAAACTTATTGATGCATTAGAGGATCTCGATGAGATTCAAGAAGTGTATTCCAATTATGAAGTTGAGGAATAAATAGGATAAAAACCTCAATCAAGGGTATACTCCTCTGTAAAAAGGAGGGGCAGCCTTGCGCAGGCTTTTGATACTGCTGTTTGTGGCATTGGTCTTGTTTGTAATAAGCTTTATCATTGTTTTCCGTATGTTCTACCCTCCTCAAGGTGTGACTCCGTGGGAATTAGTGCAAGAGCCGCTTGTTGTCCAACAGGCGGTTTTATTGTGCAAGGACTTGCGTCAAGGAGTGTCGAATACTTTCCCCTGTGAGGATGTGATACAATGATTATATTGGGCATCGATCCGGGTACAGCCATTACGGGATATGGGGTAGTTCGACGGGAGAATCATAATCAGTTTACAGTACTTGGATATGGAGCGATAAGAACGCCTGCGAAACAGCGGGCAGATCATCGGTTGAAGACTATCTACGCCGAAATTCGCAAACTGATTATTGAGTTTGAACCCGATTGTATGGCTATTGAACAGCTTTTCTTCAACAAGAACGCCAATTCAGCATTGGCAGTTGGTCAAGCCCGGGGAGTTGCTATTTTAGCTGGATCTCACAGTGGACTAGAGATCACTGAATATACACCGCTTCAGGTTAAAATGGCTGTTACCGGCTATGGAAAGGCGTCAAAGGACCAGGTAGGATACATGGTTAGGGTCTTACTAGGGTTATCAGAGGTACCGCGACCGGATGACGCTGCCGATGCTTTAGCAATTTGTTTATGCCATGGCTATAATTCAAGAAAGTGGGGGGCTTAAGCATGATTGTTACACTGCAGGGACGCATAGTTGATATTCAAGATACATACGTGGTGCTAGATGTAAATGGTATTGGTTTTGAGGTAAATGTAACTAGTTCCGTATTGCGGAATTTGCCCCCAATTGGAGATGACTTTCTTGTATATACTTATCTGCAGGTTAGAGAAGATGCCATGGTTCTTTATGGTTTCAGCTCATGGGATGAGAGGCGGCTCTTTCAGCAGATAACTAGTGTTACCGGTATTGGGCCTAAGACTGGTTTAGGGATTCTAT
>JAAYRO010000122.1 GCA_012518735.1 Bacillota bacterium | reverse complement strand
TGGTGTGCAGTTCAAGGATGGAGTCATTGAATCTAAATACTATCGGATCACACTAAACGAATGTGGTCAGATTGTTTCATTATATGACAAAGAAGCCCAGAGAGAAGTTGTGCCGAAAGGTAAGGCTGCCAATGTACTTCAGGCCTTCGAAGATCGGCCTATGTCTTTTGACGCTTGGGACATTGATATTTACTACCGTGAGAAAGAATACCCTGTAAACAATTTGGTGAAATGGGATGTGCTGGAAAATGGACCCGATCGAGTAGTCTTAGATTTTCAATGGAAATTCTCCGATTCGGTTATTAATCAAAAGATGATAGTGTATGCCGATCATCGCCGGATTGATTTCAGAACAGATGTTGATTGGAATGAGCATCAAATTCTGTTGAAGGCAGCGTTCCCAGTAGATGTTCGCAGTACTAAAGCAACGTATGAAATCCAGTTCGGCAACGTGGAACGACCAACCCACTGGAACACGAGTTGGGATTATGCCAAATTCGAGACAGTTGCTCAAAAGTGGGTAGATTTGTCAGAGCGAGACTACGGAGTCAGTCTTCTCAATGACTGCAAATATGGACATGACATTAAGGACAACGTTATGCGTATTACATTGATTAAGTCAGGAATTGATCCAGATCCCTACGCGGACCAAGGTCATCATCAATTCACTTACAGTTTACTTCCACACGAGGGTGATTGGTTCCATGCTGAGACTACACAGGCAGCCTATGAGTTGAACTATGACTTATTAGCTTCCTACGTTAATACGCCAGCTGGAAAACTACCAGCAGAAGGACGGCTTCTTACGGTAGAGTCTAAGAGTACGATTCTGGACACTGTTAAGAAATCTGAAGATGGTACGGATCTGGTCCTGCGTTTCTACGAGTTTGGCAACCGACGTGACCGGGTTAGCGTTCAGTTTCCAGAAACACTTGAGTCTGTAACCGAGTGTAACCTTATGGAAGAGGATGATCAGCCTGTTGAGTTTGACGAGAATGGGTTCAGTTTTGAACTGAAACCGTATGAAATCCGAACCTTTAAGATTAAATAAATGTATGATTGGTGTTTCGGAAAATCTCTTTTCAAAGGAGGATATGGCTCTTTTGTGGAGAACAATGATCTAGTAAAGTCGAAAGTGGTACGGCGAAAAACCTTCGCCGCAACCACTAGCGGTTTATATGAATGAGGTGGCACGGATGGATAATGGTATGGTGGGGTTTCACGACCGAAGGATGCTCTACCTTCAGGTAAAGGATTTTATCCTGGACCAGATTGAGCGGGGCGTCTTCAAAGAAGGGGAGTTGATCCCTGCTGAACGAGAACTAGCAGAGTCTCTTAAGATAAGTCGTTATACAGTTCGTAGGGCGCTTCAGGAGCTTGTCGATGAAGACTACTTGTATAGGGTACAGGGCAGCGGTACGTTTGTAAAAGAGCGAAATAACAATGCAGCTAAACGCAGTGATTCCATTGGGATTGTGATGCCGTTTTGGGATGCGGAAACAGAAATGATGCTTCTCAGCGGGATGCAGAAGGCCCTTCGAGAGACAGAGTACAGCATGACTCTTTTCACTTCTGATAATGACAGTGGTAAAGAGATAGAAGGCGTTCGGCGACTAAAAGATGAAGGGGTGGCGGGGTTAATCATCATGCCATCCGAAGATCCTCACGGTGGTAAGGCGGCTCTCCAGCTGAAAAAAGAAGGTTTCCCTTTTGTTCTTGTTGATCGGAGAGTGGGTGGCTGTATCACAGATTGTGTCATGTCCGACAATATTCAGGGCGGTTATTCAGCCACAAAGCATCTTGTGGAACTAGGACATAGGAAGATCGCTTTCTTACGGCACGAAAATGATCAGACCAGTAGTATTAGGGATCGATTTAAAGGTTACGAGGAAGCCATGAGTGATCATGGGCTAAAAGACAGTCTCATGTTTTCCTATGATTACCGAGATGGTTTGTCTAAGCTCGGTGAGTTTTTGGCTCAAAGGAAGTATACAGCAGTTGTTACAGGAAATGGTGTTGTGGCGCGTGACGTGGTTCGGAAATGTCGAGAGCAGGATGTTGCCATTCCTGATGAATTATCAGTGGTCAGTTTTGACGATCTGAGTATTTTGAAAATGCTCGATATTGCCCTAACAACGGTTACGCAACATTCAGAAGCAATGGGTGCAAAGGCAGTTCATTTGCTGGTCGATCAAATCAATAATCGCAGTGGGGAACTGCGGTATTACGCACAGTATTACTATCCAACTCAGCTTGTAAAGCGGAACTCTTGTAAGAAATTAGTGAGATAAGGCAATGGGAGGTGACAGCATGAGTAGGTTAAACAAACCATTTATCATAGGGATATTGCTTACAGTTTTGCTTGCTGCTTCGTGCGCTATTGTCAGCGCGCATGATGACTTCACCGTAGATGACATCAGCAGTTTTGAAGAACTTATTGATTATGAAACGTACCTCAATCGCCATTTTGAGCAGGGAGCTGTTCGACCTGATTATGAGATTTATGTATTTGGCGAGGATTATGTGTCGACAAACATGGATGTAGATGTTGTTTATGTTGCAGAGAATCAAAGTCTTGCAGTGCGGACTGACGATTGGGGATATATTGCATGGGAAGTAGAGGTTCCCGAAGCTGGGTTTTATAATATTGAAATTTATTATCTGCCCGTAGAAGGGCGGGGAATTTCTATTGAGCGTTCTCTCGAGATCAATGGTGAGATTCCTTTTGAAGGAGCCAACTATTTGGTCTTTCCCAGGGTATGGGGCGATGCAGAAGAAATACGCATGGACAATCAGGGTAACGAACTGCGTCCTCTGCAAAAGGAATTTCCTGTATGGCAGACCAAAGTCCTAGATGATTCTATGGGAGATTATCTCGAACCATACAGTTTCTACTTAGAAGAGGGCTTAAATAGGATTGTTCTGCATTCCCGCCGGGAGCCCATGTTAGTGGACTATTTGCGCATTTTCCAAGTTGATAAGATTCCTACGTATGCTGAGAAAGAAGAAGAGTACAGAGCCAAAGGATACAAAGAGGCTCGAGATGTGTTTATTAAGCTGCAGGAACGAGATTCTACCTATCGTTCAGAATCAACTATTTCACCAATGTTTGACCAGGGAGATCCTACTATGGAACCGTATCATCCAGCTCTCATTCGTTTGAACATGATCGGTGGAGATAGTTGGAGTCAGACAGGTCAGTGGGTGCGTTGGGATTTCGAGGTTCCTGCTGATGGTCTATATAAGATCGCAATCAAAGGGAAGCAGAACCTGCAGCGGGGTTCTTTTAGCAACCGTCGTGTTTATATTGATGGTCAAGTACCCTTTTCAGAGGTACAGGCGGTACGTTTTCCTTACAATGCTAACTACATTATGAATGTTCTTGGACCTGAAGGTGAGGACACCCCATATCTTTTCTACTTAACGGAGGGTAAACACTCTATTACTTTAGAGGTTGTATTAGGTGATTTGGTCGAGGTAATTCGAACCATTGAAAACAGTGTTTATGAACTAAACTCAACCTATCGGCAGATTGTCATGATTACTTCGCCTACACCTGATCCTATGCGGACTTATGAGCTGCCTAAGCGAATTCCTGGTCTTATTGAGAGCTTGCTAGAACAGGCAGAAGTGGTCAGTGAAGTTGCCGTTGCTTTAGAAGCCTACACTGGGCAAAAAGGTGGGGCTACGGTGATTCTTCAGGACCTATCTCGACAGTTAAGGGATTTGGCTCGTAATCCAGATACCATTCCCAGTCGTCTCGCAGAGTTTCGAGATAACCTTGGTTCTTTGGGTACATGGCTTCTTTCAGTGCGCGAGCAGCCTTTGGCTGTTGACTATCTGATTATTGCTTCTCCTGAACAAGAGTTGCCTTCTGCAACAGCTACATTTAGGGAGCGAATGGAACACGAGGCTA
>JAAYRO010000015.1 GCA_012518735.1 Bacillota bacterium | reverse complement strand
CAAATCTTGCTAAGGCAACCTGTCCCAATGCTCGTGTTAAACCATTGGAGAAACTGCCAATGATTCTTCCGTTTTGGTCAATGGCAAAACTCTCTAAAGCCCCATTTGTATACCCATCTTGACTCATAAACTTACCTGTAAAGGTATCAGCGTAATGTGTGAAGCTGGTAAAATCGAGCTGAATGTTTATTGGATCAGCTAATTCTGGCTTAAAACTAATCGTATTGTTGTCCACTCCAGAAAAGGTCCCATCGGTATTGAAGGTGATAGTGCCGCCAGGATGAGTGTTTCCTTGATCATCTTTCATCTCTATCTTTTGAGTGAGAATAAAGGCACCATCACTGCCAGATACCACAACAGGATTGTTGGTATTTTCAAGTTCCCTTTCAAACTCAAATCTTGCCTCTTCTACTTCCTTCCTGTCTTCATCTAATGCAGTCCAGACACGACCATCAGTACTTGTTGCTACTTTTGTATCTGGATAATCATGTAGGCGTAGCTCCCAGGTATCCCCACCACCGACAACTGTGTAAGTAGCATTATTGGCCATTTTAAGACCATGTGATGGAATAGCATTACTGGTTAAGAGCCAAGAAGCCTTCCATGTCCATTGGTTACCCTCGCTTTTTTCGAAATCAATCTCGACAGTCTGCTCTCGACCGCGGGAGTCATAGACTTGGATAGAGCGAGAGACTGTTTTGCCTGTGGTGTAACGGTTATCTAAGTTGCCAGCAAAATTCACTTTGGTTGTGGCTTTAGGACTGATTGTATCTGCGGCTGAAATGTACAGTGGTTCAATAGGTGAATTAAGATCAATTGCACCTGTGCTGTCAGCCTTATAACCCATAACACGCATACCGTTTACGAGAGAGACGAGGTTGCCTTCAGTACCGTTGTCCAGCCCAAAGATCCCGGCTCTTGTATACTGTTTCTGTTCGCCTTGCCCCAGCACGAAGAAGCCATCGCCTTCAATGGCTAAGTCTGTCATATGCCCTGTTGACTGCGTATTTCCTTGGGTGTGCTTTACATCGATAGAGCCAAGGGTAACACCTAAGCCCACCTGTACCGCATTGGTTCCACCACGACTAGCTGTAGGGGCTGTAGCTGCCCGTATTGTTTGACTCAACATATCCTGAAACGTAGCGCGAGATGATTTGTATCCCGCTGTATTTACATTAGCAATATTGTTGCCGATGACGTCCATCCGTGTTTGGTGCGCCTTCAAACCTGAAACACCGGCAAACATAGAGCGCATCATGTTACATTCCTCCTTGTTAAAACCCACATCTGTCAATCAGTGGGTGGAGGGCCTCCTGTTTAGGTCCAGCCCTTTTATTTATTCTTACGTAATGACCGCACTGTCAATCTGTGTAAAGACATTGTCTTTTAATGTATCGCCATCAATTGCTGTGATGACTGTTCGGTTTGCCACACTGACGACAAAAGCTACATCTCCAAGTAAGATGAGTGATTCTCTGCCACCTTTAGCACTCACTTTATCCACTGCATCCTCCAAAGATTGAATCTGCTCTTGTGTTAGTGCAATATTCCGCTTCTGCAGTCGCTTCGCCGCATGAGCCGAGAAACGCAGTGTACTCTTCTGCAGTTCAGACTCGAGTATTTTGGCGAAGTCTGAATCTCTTTCAACAGGTCGCTGTTGAGTTGGAGTTCGTTTAGGTTGTATAGGTTGAATGGGAATTCCTCGTGGAATTTGAAAGTGTTCACTCATTCTGTGTCCCTCCCTCCATAATTGAAACGACCTCACTGAAATCGTACAGAGCTCCATTTACAATAATCTGCGGCCATCCATTCTTAAACTGTACACCTGTAACCCTACCATATAGTCTTTCACCATCTGAAGTTGCAAGTTCAACTTCTTGTCCTATCATCTGAGTCGCCTGCCCGAGAGCGGTAAGTTTCTGCTGTGCCAGCATCATCTCACTAATATTCGTATTCAAATTCTGCATCTGCTCTAAGCTGCTGAATTGAGCAAGCTGGGCAATAAACTCTTGGTCGTTAACAGGATTGATAGGGTCTTGGTATCGCAATTGGGTTGTTAAAAGCTGTAAGAACTGATCCTTTCCTAGTTCACCAGGATCCCTTTTATTTTCTGGATCACTGCGATTCTGCATATAGTCTTGAATGGTACCAACTGGATTGAAATACATCTCCTCATTCACCTCCCTTTTTTATGCCTTAAGGTCAACTTGGTTCCAAGAACGATTGCTCCTGGCAAAACCTGCCGCGGCTTCCGCTGCAGCACCAATATTCCGTGATCCCTGTCTTGAGTTGAATGTCCTTCTTTCCCACAATCTGTGAGCAGGATCATCCTGAGAGTCTTTCTGACCGGTATCAATGTTAACGGCGAGCTGGGAAACATTAGTTCCCATGTCGTGCAGACTTGACCTGAGCTGCGGTAGGTTAGCAGCAATAATTTCTCGAACTGTTTCACTTTCGACCATAAACTCTGCTGAAACAACTCCTTGTTCTAAAGACACCTTAATCTTCAGCTCACCTAAGCTTTCTGGTTTAAGCTGAATACGAACTTCACTTCGCTCCTCATTTATTAATGTCTGCAGACGTTCAGTGAGTTTAGGTGTGATTCTCTCCGTTTCCCCCAGGTCTAAAATCATCTCCCTAGGAGAGATTTCATCATCCACTGGCATAGACTCTACAATCTGCTCAGAACTGTTTTGAACCAGAGAATCAAGAGACACTGATAGCTCAGAAGACTTGAATTCTGTATTCTTTCCTTTTACTTCTTTTGGTTTAACCTGCTGTGATTTTGTCTCTAGTATTGTTTGAGAATCTTGCACTTCATTGTCCTTATCTGGCTCTTGAGCTGTATCGGTTTCAAGAGTTTTTGTCTCCAGAAGAGGCTCAGCTGTAACTGCCTGTTCTTCAACTGTCACAGTTCCGTCTCTCACATTAACTTCTTCTGCATCTGGAAGTAAAGAGCTGCTTGGTCTAACTTGACTCTCTCTCCTAGATACAGTAATGAACGGGACTGTTTGTTCTAGATCAGTTTCCAATGACACAGTGGTGTCTGGCTGAGAGGATACAAATGGCTGCTTCACAGTGTTTTCAGCAGTGTCTATTATAGATTGTGATTCATCAGCCGCTTCCATCAGATTGATAGAGGGTATTTCACTGTCTAATGCTTGATCCTCCATCTTTGGAAGTTCTGTCTCCATGCTGTGCCTCTGCACTAGAGGGGCAGCTTGTGTATCTCTCATCTCCAAAGAACCAGGACGATCTACCAAGACTCTCTTTATGGAGTCGTCAGTTACAGAGTCATCTGTTGGATAAGGCAGTTTCAAGCCAGCCTTTTCCTCTAGGGTTGATTCTTCCGGATCAATTGGTTCGTAAACGAACGGCATACTATGGGCCAGAGATTGCTCTTTAATCTCCAAGGGCTGCTCCATTGGGGGTACGGCTTTCATAACCCTAGTACTGTCATGTACAGCTTGAATAGTGTCTGTTTGAATTGGTGTTATAGGTTCCGCATTAAAAACGATAGGTTGATACTGAATTTGAGCAGCTGATTCTTTAGGAAGTGAATCCAGCCGTTCTTCTTCCTCCGGTTCAGTTACTTCTTCTAGTTCATCCGAATCCACCTCTTCCACCAGTTCCACCGGGGACGAATCCTTTTCTATGCTGGATTTAGGCTCTTCTACAGCTCCTTCTTCTGCGTCACTTTCCATCATAATGTCTGGCAGTTTAGTCGCATTTCGAAGAACAGTATTCTCCGTAGGTATGACTGCTGACTCTTTCGGTGCTTCGTCTCGAAATAGAACCTCCAAGAGTAAGGCAAAATCCTGCATGAACTGAGTGGGTCTTACTTCTCCAGATTGCTCTGTCTTAAGTGCTGTCCTTGACTCTGTTTGCTGCAGGGACGGAATTATTTGGATCATTCTTTCACCCCCTTTCACAGAAAATGTATATCAGCATCCTACTAAGCTAATCTGCCCTTCCCATTTGTTTGGTTAGGGAAACAGCTAAATTAGTAGGAAACATTGTCAGAATATCGGCTGCATCACGCATATCCATTTCAACAAGAATGTCCAACACCAACTGCTGTTCCATCTTCTCCAAAATACGGGCCGCTTCTTCCACAGGCATTTCTGTATAGATCTCAGCAAGGCGCTGAATATTCCGCCGCTCAGTCAGTTCTTTCTGGAGAGTCTCTTCTCGCTCATTCAGGTTCTGTTCCCTCTGGTCCAGCAATTGGGAGCGCTGGTCGAGTTGAGTTTGGAGCTGCTGCAGTGCTTCTTCTGATTGACGAAGTTCGGCCAATTGGCGATCAATTTCACGCTGCTGTTCGTCCATCCACCCTTCCACATCTAATCCACGGGAATAGGTAGCGGCGTGAGGTTTAAGCCATGAAATGGATTGAGCCGCATTCCACACCAGCGCGGGAGTATCAATTACACCTGTAATAGAAAAAACAACGAAAGCAGAAATAATGGCGACCAATAATAACCCTATAACAAGAAACCATCTGCGCACAGTATTTCCTCCCTAGATACCTTCCACACGGGAACGCATATCATCCAAAACCTTCTGTTCATCCCGCAGCTGCTTCTTGCGGTACTCCTCATACTGCTTTTCTCGCAGTGTCTCTACCTTTTCCTTTTCCTGAAGAGCCAAAAACCACTCTTTTTTAGCTGATGCGGTTTTCTTTTCACATTGGATGACTTGGGTCTGCTGGAATGAAATGTTCTCGTTTAAAACTGCAAGGTAATCATACATAGCTGTTTTAATAGCTATGTTGTTCTGTTTATAACCGAATTCCATCACATCATTCTTCTGCTGCAAGAGACTGTTAAGTTTGGCTCGTTGGCGCCTCAACTGTTGTTCTTGAATAGCCCATTCTTGTTTCTTCTGTTCTTCTACTAACTGCCTCACTCGTTCGACTTTTTCCAGCCGAAATTTGAATTTAGCCATAGTGCTTCATCCTCATGTTTAGCGGTTAAAGACTTGTTGAAGTTCAGCTACAGTTTGTGCCCAGCTGGGCTTTTCGAATACTGACTGCTGAAGAAATCCATTAAGATCATCAATGAGGTCAATGGCCAGATCGATCTGTTCATTTGATCCGGATACATAAGCTCCAATGTTGATCAAATCTTCCGCATCTCGGTATACTGCTAACAGAGAACGAAATTTACCAGCCAATTGCTTGTGCTCTGGGTCTGCAACTTCCGTCATTAATCGACTTACGCTGGCCAAAACATCAATAGCTGGATAATGCTGCTTCTCTGCAAGTTCTCGAGCCAGAACGATATGTCCATCAAGAATACCTCGAACCGTATCGGCAACCGGTTCGTTCATGTCATCTCCTTCGACTAAAACCGTATAAAACCCAGTTATAGTCCCATTAATTCCAGGGCCAGTTCGTTCAAGCAACCGTGGTAGAAGGGCAAATACAGATGGAGTATAACCACGTGTTGCAGGTGGTTCACCAACAGCTAAACCTACTTCACGCTGGGCAATAGCAACCCTTGTCACTGAGTCCATCATAAACAAAACGTCTAGGCCTTGGTCTCGAAAATACTCTGCAACTGTAGAAGCTACCATAGCACCCTTTATTCGCACTAAAGCCGGTTGATCGGAAGTAGCTACAATAACTACCGAGCGGGCCAGACCTTCTGGACCCAAGTCACGCTCTAAGAATTCCCGAACTTCACGTCCCCGTTCTCCGATGAGGGCAATTACGTTGACATCTGCTTCTGTATTTCTGGCCATCATCCCGAGTAGAGTACTTTTCCCTACTCCGCTGCCAGCAAAAACACCAATTCTCTGCCCTTTTCCACAAGAAAGGAGGCCGTCAATGGCTCGTACACCAACACTTAATGGTTCAGTAATTCTCTGTCTTTCCAGAGGTGAAGGAATCCTACCGTTTATGGAGTAAAAATCCTCTGCTGTTATAGGTCCTTGACCATCCATAGGTTGGCCAAGCCCATCAAGTATTCTTCCAAGCAAACTAGGTCCTACAGGAATCTTTAAGGGTCGGCCCGTAGCCGTAACATGGCTGCCTGGACCTATACCAGTAATATCGGCTAATGGCATCAGAAGCACTTTCTGGTCTCGAAAACCAACAACTTCAGCGGGAATTGGAGAACCCATTCTAGGCTGAATAAGACACAGATCACCAATATTTGTTATGGGCCCTATGGACTCAATGGTCAACCCAATAATCTGAGATACACGCCCACTTTGGGTAAGATCATCTAACATATCTAAATGCTGGACATAATGCTGCAGCCTGGGACTTAATGATTCATATTTCTGCATCATACAGCACTTCCATAAGACTATGTCCTAGTTTACCAACACGCTTTTCCAACCTTGCATCCACAGCCCCATTTTCTGAATCGATAATACAGCTGCCTTTCGAAAGAGTATTATCAGGTTCGAAAAAGATCTCCGTTCGAGAACTCAATTTTAGATCCTCAAAACCGGACTGAACTATATGATAATCCTGGGGATTTAAGCGAACAATGACCTGCTCCACTGAGCCCAGCCGTGATATGGCTTCCTTAACAATCGGCTCTAACCAACTAAGGTCGTCCTCAATAACGTTCCTCACTATTTTTTCGGCAAGAATGAGACTAAACTTTAGAAAATCCTCTTCTGTCTGGGCTAATGAATTCGCCCGTACCCTAACGGCAGACTGGACAGTCTCTTCTAAGATAGCCAAGAAAGAGGCGGCCTTTTCCCCAGCCTTTTCCTGCCCAACAGTCCACCCTTCCTCATAACCTTCCTCATAACCCTTTTCTTTACTTCGCAGCCGAATTGCTTCCAGCTCTTGTTCTGTATTGGCTTTCAACGCTTCTGCTTCTTGCTCAGCCCTTTCTAGGATCTCCCGTGCCTTAACTTGGGCATCTTCAATGAGATTAGAAGCGTCCAAAATAGTACCATCTTGGACATCTGGACTAAGCTCTTCGGATTTAGGTGCAGGAATGATTGTATGGGATTCGTTTGGAATTAATACTTGGAGTTCGGCTGCCTTAATAATCCTAGACAATCACCTCATCCTCTCCTCCGCGGGCAATAATGATTTCACCCGCTTCTTCTAAACGACGAATAGTAGATACAATTTTCTGCTGTGCTTCTTCAATATCACGGAGACGCACAGGTCCCATGAATTCAATATCTTCCTTAAGCATTTCTCCAGCTCGTTTTGACATATTTTTATACAGACGAGACGATACTTCTTCACTAGCAGTCTTAAGGGCTAACGCTAAGTCTTTCGATTCTACCTCCCGCAGTACTTTCTGGATTGAACGATCATCAAGGGAAATAATGTCTTCAAAGACAAACATCCGCTTGCGAATTTCCTCTGCAAGTTCAGGGTCATCTTCTTCAAGAGAGTCAATAATGGTTTTTTCTGTTGCTCGATCGACCAATGTGAGAATCTCCACTGCAGATTCAATCCCACCAGCCATTGTATAATCGTCAACTGCAAAGGCGGAAAGACGCTTTTCTAGTGTACTTTCGATCTCCTGCAGGACCTCCGGTGTAGTCCGGTCCAATGTGGCAAGACGTTTGGCCACATCCACTTGGCGTTCAGGAGGTAGTGCCGATAAGATCATGCCTGCTTGTTCCGGATCGAGATAAGCTAAAATAAGAGCAATCGTTTGGGGATGCTCATTTTGAATAAAATTGAGGAGTTGACCAGGATCTGTTTTGCGGGCAAAATCAAAGGGTCGAATCTGAAGTGAAGCTGTAAGTCGGTTAATAATGTCTTCTGCTTTCGATGGACCCAAGGCCTTTTCCAGCAGTTCGCGGGCGTAATCGATACCACCGTGTTCAATATATTCGCGGGCAACCATCATCTCATGGAATTCTGCAAGCACTTCATCGCGAATTTCTGGTGGAATTCGCCTTAGGCTGGCAATCTCCAGTGTTAGATCCTCAATCTCCTCTTCTCTCAAATGTTTAAAAACCTGTGAAGAAAGCTCAGGACCTAAAGATACTAGTAATATGGCGGCTTTTTGTTTTCCTGTTAATCTATGAGCTTTCATTCCCTATCCTCCTAGTCATCAACCAACCATGTCTTCATAAGTTGGGCTACTTCCTCAGGCTTTTCCTCAGCCATAGACTGGACACTCTGACGAATACCTAGACGCTCTTTTTCTTCAGGCGGAAGTTCCATTTCAAATTCTTCATCATCTACTACTAGATCTAAGCCTGCAGCAGCAGGAGGCGCCTCTAGTTCTTGTCTTCTTCTTCGGATCATGACGAACAAAATAGCCCCAATCACGACTAGCAAGATTACTGCTAGAATCCAATAGTCAAAGGTCTTAGTCTCAACTGCATCGGCTATAAGTACATCAGAGAGTAATGGGCTGGTTTCGAAGGGCACACTGTCGACAAAGATACTATCGCCTCGCTCAGTGCGAAGGCCAATAGCACGGCTGACCGACTCTTCTACAGCACTGAGCTGCGTAGGAGTAAGCTCACCGTTTAACCATACAGAAACGCTTAAGTTCTTTACTTGTCCTGGAGTCCCAGTAAGATGCGTTTCTGTGCGGTTAAGTTCATAATTCGTAACACTCTCACTGCTTTCATATTCCGAGATGCCGCCCTGATCTGTCTGTACATACCCAGGTATGTTAGAGTCAACACCTGGCACTCCCCCTGCTTCGGATGAAGTACCGCGGTAACTTTCCACAAAGGTCTGCTGACTCCGAGCTAAGCCGCCATCACGGGTAATAGGCGTAAACGTCTCACTATAACTCTCGTATTGATCAAAGTCTAGCGTGGCACTTACCCGGGCTACAACATTTCCAAACCCATAAATCCGCTCCAGCATTGCTACAATGCTGTTTTCTAGCTGTTGTTCATAGGCTCGTTCCATCTCGAAACGCTGAGTAAACACTTCACCGCTCAATGAAAGCGAAGGTGAATTTAACACATTACCACGTGTATCCACTATAGTTACGTTTTCCGGTGTTAGTCCTTCCACACTGGTTGAGATTAAGTTAGAGATAGCTCGTACCTGACCACTGCTTAGGACAGTACCTGGTTTGAGCTGTACAAGAACAGACGCGGTGGAAACAGGACTATCTTGGACAAATAAAGACCGCTTAGGCATGACAATATGTATGCGGGCATCCACAATTTCGTCCATTTGACGAATTGTTCGGGTGAGCTCTCCCTGCAGAGCCCACTGATAACGAAGCTGCCGATCTGCTTCCGTTTCACCAAGGCGAGTGGTGTTGAAAATTTCGAAACCCACAACTCCCCCGGTTGGCAGTCCAGAGGTAGCCAACGCGATCCGAGTTTCTAAGACTTCATTCTTAGGAACTAATACAGTAGAACCATTATGATCAAGGCGATAAGGAGTTCCTCGCTCTTGTAGGGCATTAACGACCGCACCAGCATCTTCCGCATCTAGACTTGAGAAAAGTACCTGGTATTCGGTTGTTGAAAAAACGGTTAATATGATTAATGCGATAAAAGTGCCCAGGACAAACACGCCCACCCCGATCTGCATTGGGCGCGTTAATTTTCCCCAGGTTTCCTTAATCGATTCTAGAACATTGTTCATTCTTCACCCACCTACTAAACTTGCATCCGCATTATTTCCTGGTATGATTCAATGAGTTTGTTTCGAATGGCCATTGTTAGCTGAAGTGCGAGGTTGGCTTTCTCAGCAATGATCATAGCATCGTGAAACTCAATCTCACCATCAATTAGTTGTTGAAAAGCGATATCTGTATCATGCTGAAGTGTATTCACTTCTTCAAGAGCATTCTGCAGCAAGTCCTTGAATGAAACGGATACGTTCTGAGGTTTACCTACGGAAGATGGGACTAAATTAGATATGGGCGAGCTGACTTGTACTTTCAATGAGCAAATCCCTCCTGTCTACCCCTAACGGCCAATTTCCAATGCTTTCTGGGCCATTGTCTTAGCTGCATTAAGGGCTGAAATATTTGCTTCATAGGCTCGAGTGGCAGTAATAAGGTCTACCATTTCCTTCACAAGATGCACATTGGGCATTTCTACATATCCGTCTCCATCAGCATCAGGATGCTGTGGGTCATAGACAATCTGGGGAGGAGATGGGTCGCTCACAATTCCCATTACTTGGACACCTTGAACCTTGCCCCCACCTCGAATCGATTTGTCCAAAAGAGGAGCAAATACAGGTACCTGTCTTCGATAGGGACCTCCTTCTTCAGTGCGAGTGGTGTTGGCATTAGCCAAATTGTTAGCAATCGTATCCATTCGTAAGCGCTCTGCCGTCAAACCTGAAGCACTAATTCGAAAAGCTTTGAATGTACTCATACTTACCGTCTCCCTTCACCAATCGCAGAACGTAGTTGGCCAAGCTTACGGCTTACAGCGTCAGCTAAGGCTTGATAATGGAGTTGGTTTTCCATAATATAGGCGATTTCTCGCTCCGGGTCTACGTTGTTGCCATCATTACGCATCGTTGTGGTTGAATCCTGCTCAACCCAGTATTCCCTGCCCCGTCTATTCATAGTGGACAAGTGTTTAGGATGTGTCTTAACAGGAGAATAACGCCGAATCTGAAGTCCCAATTCTCGAGAAAACGATTTACTCGATTGAACATCGGAGCGCTTATAGCCTGGTGTGTTAGAATTTGCCAAATTACCGCTGAGCACTGTGTGACGTAGAGTCGTTCGACTTAAGGCCGTACCAAGTTGGTCCACTGTTTTGAACATCACCTACGTTCACCTCCTGGAAAATCTAATTAACTGCTAAAATATACCTTTACCTTTCTTTCGCCAAAATCCGACGAAGTCCTTCTATTTACTACGCCTTGTGCTCCTTATCAAAAGCGAAGAGCAGTCAAATGACCGCCCTTCGTTATAAATCAAGACATATTCAGTTACAGTCAGACTTCTCACTACAAAATATATCGGGACAAATCTGTATCCTGTGTAATGGAGCCTAGTTTCTCCTGAACGTATTCAGGATTAATAATAATCGGTTCGTTCAAGTTGTGGGCTTCAAAACTTACATCTTCTAGAAGACGTTCCAATATTGTGTGCAGACGACGAGCACCAATATTCTCAGTTGTGCGGTTCACCTTTTCAGCTATTTCAGCAATGGCCATAATTCCAGCTTCAGTAAACTCTAACTTGACCCCTTCTGTAGCTAAGAGGGCCGTGTACTGTTTCGTTAGAGAATTTTGTGGTTCAGTAAGGATCCTTGCGAAATCGGAAGTTCGAAGTGTTTCTAACTCAACACGAATGGGAAATCGCCCCTGCAGCTCAGGGATTAGGTCAGATGGCTTTGAAGTATGGAATGCTCCAGCAGCTATAAAAAGCATATGATCGGTGCGAACAGGACCTGCTTTTGTAAGAACTGTAGAACCTTCTACAATTGGCAATATGTCACGCTGAACCCCTTCTCGAGATACATCTGGCCCGCTGCCGCCGCTTCGCCCCACAACCTTGTCGATTTCGTCAATGAAGACAATTCCTGTCTCCTCCACTCGCTTTACCGCTTCTGTCATAACCGCATCCATGTCCAGCAGCTTTGATGACTCTTCTTGGAGGAGTACGTCACGGGCTTCTGCAACTGTCATTTTTCTCTTTCGTTTCTTCTTAGGAAGCATTTCACCGAAAATCTCGTGGAGATTTACACCCAAATCCTCCATACCGCCTCCAGGAAACATATCTAAGAAAGGAAACTGCTGTTCTTCCACTTCAACCTCTACAATATGCTCCTCTAGTTCTCCCAGTCTAAGTAAATCTCGAATCCGTTTTCTCTGACCCTGAATCTTCTCTTTTTCAGATTCATCTTCATGTTCTGGCGGTTGATGTCCACCCCAAAACATCCCAAAAGGATTTGGGCTCTGCCGTTTTTGCCCTGAAGGGCAGAGGAGATCTACCAGCCGATCTTCGACAAATTCCTGAGCCCTATCGGATACTTCTATCATCTTCTCATTTTTAACCATACGGATTGCAGAATCAACCAATTCTCGAATAATTGACTCTACATCACGACCAACATATCCTACTTCTGTAAATTTTGTTGCTTCAACCTTAATAAAAGGCGCGTTAGCCAAGCGAGCTAATCGCCGTGCAATTTCGGTTTTTCCAACTCCTGTGGGACCAATCATTAGAATATTCTTAGGCATGATTTCTTCTCTTAATTCTGGTGGGAGTTGACTGCGGCGATAGCGATTTCGGAGCGCTATGGCGACCGCTTTTTTTGCCTTATCTTGGCCTACTATATATCGATCCAATTCAGCTACTATTTCAGGTGGTGTTAGTTCCACAGCGGCACCTCCCTTACATTCGTTTATTATGCTTGTAGTTCTACTATGGAAATTTGATCATTTGTGTAAATACAGATACTGGCAGTGATTTTCATGGCTTCAAGTGCGATTTCTCTTGCAGATAGGTTAGAATGTTTCAGCAGCGCTTTCGCTGCTGCCATGGCATAAGGTCCGCCAGATCCAATGGCTCCTATGCCATCATCTGGTTCGATAATATCGCCAGCTCCAGAAATAACTAAGGTATTATTTCGATCTGCTGCAATCAGCAGAGCTTCAAGCTTACGGAGATATCGATCACTCCGCCAGTCTTTTGCTAATTCCACAGCCGCTCGCACTAACTGCTCTGAATGATCGTGAAGTTTCTTCTCAAACATTTCAAATAGGGTAACAGCGTCGGCAGCCGAACCAGCAAATCCTGCCAGAATTTTCCCTTGGCACAGTGTCCGGACTTTGGTTGCTTGATGTTTCATGATAGTCTTATCACCAAAAGTGACCTGTCCATCGCCTGCCAGAGCTACCTGACCGTCTTTCCGAACGGCAACAATAGTTGTTGCACGAATATTCATACCCTTCCCTCCAGTGTTACGCTCTTGGATGTGCTTTATTATACACGGATTTAAGATGCCCCTTACTGATCCGAGTATAAATCTGCGTTGTAGACAGACTGGCGTGACCAAGCAATTCCTGAACAGACCTAAGGTCTGCCCCATTATCCAAGAGATGTGTTGCGAAACTATGACGAAACGTGTGTGGTGATATATTTTTGTGAATGTGCAGGTGTTCTGCGTAAGTATCTAATATATACTGTACTCCTCGTGTTGTTAGTCTATGACCTCTGGAGTTGACAAAAAGAGCTGTCTCCCATGGTTCTGTCAATTCTTGTCGATATTGAGAGCAGTAGGTTTCAACACTTGTTAGGGCGTATTCCCCAATGGGAACAATACGTTCCTTTTGACCTTTACCCATAACACGTATGAACTGGTTTGATAAATCAACGTCATCAAGATCTAGACCGACCAATTCAGAAACGCGAATTCCCGTCGCATATAAAACCTCAAAAATAGCTTGATTTCTTCCTTGGAGGGCAGGAGTGCTCCCTGGTACATTACGGGAAAGAAACTGCTCAATCTCATCTATCGTCATAACATCAGGCAGTCGGCTTTCCTGCCGAGGTGCATGGACACTGATCCCAAAGTCTACTGAAATGACTTCTCGTTTATAGAGGTATCGACTAAATCCTCGAATGGCTGACAAAATACGAGCAATGCTGGAACGAGCGTAGCCTTCTATGGTAAGGTAAGCTAAATAATCCCGCACAAGATATTTATCTATGGAAGCAGCAGTCTGAGGTCGTTCAAGAATTTCTAACTGCTCCTGGGCAAACTCCCAGAATTGGATCAGATCACGCTCATACGATTCAATTGTTTTTGGGGAAAGGTTTCGATGTGTTCCTAGATACTGCAGGTAATCTTGAATCTCTTGCACCTCGTCTCTCCCCCCTCGTTTATTCTAGAAACTCCCCCAAAACCTGTAAGGCCCTTTCAGTGTATGCTTGTTTGCGAAGCTGCTTATTTCGGATCCGCTCCTCCAAAGGTGGTAAGAGGCCAAAGTTAGCATTCATTGGCTGGAAATTATCAGGATCAGCTGTAGAGATATAGCGAGCTAAAGCTCCCAACATAGTCTTTTCGGGAAAAATCAATGGATTAAGTCCGTCTGCAGTACGAACCGCGTTGATCCCGGCCAGCAGACCAGAAGCTGTACTTTCAACATAACCTTCCACTCCCGTGATCTGACCAGCTAAGAAAAGTTCTGGTCTTCTCTTACACTGAAAGCCCGCGGTCAGTATCCGAGGAGAATTAATGAATGTGTTCCGATGCATCACTCCATAACGGACAAATTCTGCACTGCCCAGAGCAGGTATCATTTGAAAAACTCGCTTTTGTTCTCCCCACTTGAGGCGTGTTTGACACCCTACAAGGTTGAAGAGAGTAGCTTTTGTGTTTTCTAATCGCAGCTGCAGAACAGCGTAAGGCCGGTTTCCCTGTGGATCCGTTAACCCTACGGGCCTCAATGGTCCGTATCGCAGAGCATCTTTGCCCCTCCGAGCCATGACCTCAATGGGCATGCAGCCCTCAAAGACCTTTATTCCGTCGGGACTACATTCACTTTCGTGAAGGGGTGCTTCCTCAGCATTTACTAACTCATGCCAGAATGCTTCGTATTCATCCTTTGTCATGGGACAATTGAAATAGTCATTATGGCCTTTGCCATACCGAGCACCCCAAAAACCCCTATCATAATCGATGCTGCTTCCTAAGACAATGGGAGCTGCCGCATCGTAAAAATATAGATTATCGCTATCAGTCAGCTCTTGTAAGGCTTGGGTCATGGCTGCACTGGACAAAGGTCCGGTAGCGACTATGGTGATCCCTGAAGGAATAGAAGTGCACTCTTCTCGAATGATTTGGATATTTGGATGTGCTTCCAACCGCATAGTGATTTCCTTAGCAAAAGCTTCTCGGTCAACAGCAAGAGCTCCACCTGCTGGAACACTGGTTTCATAGGCTGTTTTGATTATGAGTGAGTTGAGTTCTTGAAGCTCCTTTTTCAGAAGCCCTGGTGCGGTTGTATCTAGCTTAGAACCTAGGGAATTTGAACATACCAGCTCTCCAAAGTATCCTGTTTCATGGGCTGCGGTCTGGACTTTGGGCCGCATTTCGAAAAGCCTAACCTTATGACCCCTTTGGGCGATCTGCCAAGCTGCCTCACTACCAGCTAACCCAGCACCAATTACGTTAATGGCCATCAGCTGTCATTACCTCCTGGACATTCTTTGTTAACGCAAACAGGTGGAGTTCCCTGTTTCTTGATGGCAAGATTGTGTCCACAGTGGGGACAGAGTTCTGCAACGGGACGCTGCCACATGGTAAAGTCACAGTCAGGATAGTTGCTGCAGCCGTAAAACAACCGTCCTCTTCGTGAACGCCGCTCTACGATTTGACCATTAGGTCGGTTATTCGCCTTACACACCTCACATTCTACTCCGATCTCATGTAAGATCGGTTTGGTGTTCTTGCATTCTGGGTATCCTGGACAAGCCAAGAACTTACCGAAGCGGCCTAACTTATATACCATGGTCCGTCCACATTTTTCACACACAACATCGCTTTCCTCATCTTGAACATCTATTTTTTCAAGGGTTTTGTGAGCTCTCTCTAGGTCTTCTGCGAACGGTTCGTAAAACTCTCGAATTACATCCTGCCAAACAACTTCGCCTTCTTCAATTAAGTCGAGTTTCTGTTCCATTCCAGCAGTAAAATCAACATCGAGCAGATTAGAAAAGTGTTCTTTTAGTAGATCAACTACAATAATTCCTAATTCAGTTGGTCGAAAACGTTTATCTTCAGTATAAACATAACCACGCATAGCGATCGTATCAATGATTGGCGCGTAGGTACTGGGACGACCAATTCCCTTTTCCTCCAAAGTCTTAACGAGCATTGCTTCTGTATAGCGTGGGGGTGGTTGAGTAAAATGTTGATTGAGGTTGAGCTCTTTTTGTTTGACATTGTCTCCAACCTCCATTGCAGGCAGGAGTCGTTCTTCCACCTCCACTCCATTTGGCTCGTCACTGCCTTCATGGTAGAGCCTAATAAAGCCAGGAAACTTCAATGTAGAGCCGGTAGACCGAAATTGATAGTCACCTACCTCTAAGTCCACTCTCACACTGTCAAAAATGGCTGAGCTCATTTGACTAGCTACGAATCGTTCCCAAATGAGTTTGTAAAGACGAAATTGATCTCGAGTGAGATGGGCCTTAAGTTGGTCTGGTCGCCGTAAGGAGGACGTAGGTCGAATAGCTTCATGTGCTTCCTGTGCACCCTTTTTCGAAGCGTAATGCCTCGGTTTACCGGGTATGTAGTTGGAGCCATATTCGTTTTCAATCAGTGTACGCACTTCCCGAACCGCTTCATTTGACACTCGTGTAGCGTCAGTACGCATATACGTAATCAAACCTACCGTACCCTCTGGTCCCACATCCAGTCCCTCATACAGCTGTTGGGCAATCCGCATAGTCTTCTTCGCTGAAAAATTCAGTTTGCGTGATGCTTCCTGCTGCATTGTACTAGTTGTAAAAGGTGGAGCAGGATTACGGCGCCGTTCCCGTTTATTAACAGATCGGACAATCCACGGCAATCCAGTTATGTCCTGCTTAACTTTTAAAGCCTCTTCTTCATTAGCTAGCTCTATCTTTTTCCCACTCCGAGTCCGCAATTTCGCTTCGAATTCCTCAGCTTTGTCGGTGATGAGAACAGCTGTAACACTCCAATATTCTTCTTGAACGAATGCTTCAATCTCTCGTTCACGGTCCACAATGACCCGTACGGCAACAGATTGTACACGACCAGCACTCAACCCTCGTTTTACTTTATCCCATAGTAATGGTGAGAGTTGGTACCCAACGATTCTGTCTAGAATACGGCGGGCTTGCTGTGCATCAACTAACGATTGGCTGATCGGTCGTGGCTGCTTAATGGCTTCTTTGACCGCATCTTTCGTAATTTCTCGGAAATCTACGCGGCATTCCTGATCAGAAACATTTAAGGCATAAGCTAGATGCCAAGCAATGGCTTCCCCTTCTCTATCTGGGTCCGTTGCTAACAGAATCCGATCTGCTTTTTTTGATGCGTCTCGCAGCTCTTTTAAAACAGGACCCTTGCCCCTAATTGTGATATATTTTGGTTCAAAGTTATTTTCAACATCTACCCCAAACTGACTCCGGGGGAGGTCTCGAACATGGCCCATGGATGCTTTGACAATATATTTACTTCCCAGAAAACGACCAATTGTCTTGGCCTTAGCTGGGGATTCGACAATTACTAGTGATTTACCCAATCAGACACCTCCGTGCAAAGGGACAAGGGAGGAACTATGTCCTCCCTGTTATGATTAATGAACATACTGGTCATTAGGTAATACCAATAACCTACTCAGGGCTTCGTCGGAAATGACTTGCGCCATTATGACCTGAGCGCCCTGAACATCAACATTCTGCCAGGAAGATACCATAATCATTATTTGCTCAAGTTCCATTGCTTGAACCATCCTGGTCTGCAGTGCATTAAGCAGGAATCCCTGTGCTTCTAGGGAAAGGATTCTCTTTTCCCGAGTTCCGAGGACTCGGGTAGACTGCTCATAGAAAGGGTCGTCCGTTTGATACTGCTGCAGTAATCCAAGGGGACCGAAAACTAGTCGTACTGCTTCCCCAATCTCATCTGCCGAAAGTCCTTCACTGGATAAGGCTTCCATAAGCTCTTGAAGCTCAAGAGAGTTTTCCTTATTCAGCCTTTTTGCTGCTCGGAGAATTCGATATACCCTGCGTTCGCTCATACCTATCACCCATTTCTATTTGTGCCTATGAATCACCACCATTATATTGGTTTTGGATATATTATGCAAGAGAGGGGCTAAAGCTTTAATGTCCCATCCACCTGCATTCGGGAAATTTCAGCCAGAACCTTCTGGATAGGTAGTCTAAGCTGTGTGCTGATTTCATTAATATGACAGCCAGCTGAGTAGAGGGCTGCAATTTGTTCACTAAGGGGGTCACTATTCTGATCATGATCGCCAGATGGAGGAAGTATGTCGTTTACATGACTTACCAAGCCTGCTCCCTGCTTTATAAGGTAATGAGTTCCCTGACGAAGAGGATCAGAAATCTCACCTGGAACAGCCCATACGTCTTTTCCTTGGTCGAGAGCCCAGTCTGCAGTATTCAACGCTCCAGACTTGAGTCCTGCTTGCACAACCAAAACACCGCAGGATAGTCCGGAAATAATCCTGTTTCTCCGGAGAAAATTGCCTGGCACTGTAGGACACCTACTTGAAAACTCTGAAACCACTGCACCTTGCTGCCCGATCCTTCCAGCCAGAGCCCGGTGTTCGGAGGGATAAATGGCACCAATGTTTGAGCCTAACACTCCAACCGTGACGCCATCAACAGCTAGGGCTCCTTCATGGGCGTGACGATCAATTCCCCTGGCAAGACCGCTTATAACTGGCACACCACGCTTAGCAATTTCTGAACTGAAATATCTCGCTTGCATCACCCCAGATTGTGAAGGTCGACGAGTACCGACAACGGCAATCCCAGCTTGGTCAGGTATAGTACCAATCACATATATTGTAGGAGGGGGTACTGCCAGCGTTCTCAAAATTTCAGGATAGTCAGAATCAGCTAAGGTTAGAATTCGGCCGCCGTGTTTTTTGGCCCATTCCATTTCCTTCACAGGACAAACCTTTCTTCGCTGTGTACAGACACTCTGGACCGTCTTTTCCCCTAAACCAGGAGTCGCCAGCAGTTCTTTATATGACGCATGCCAAGCCTTGTCTAATGTCCCAAATTGCTTTTCTAGTGCCAGCATGCGCCGCCCACCAATTCCCTGAATCATGTTAAAGGCAATATAGTAGTCTCGCGAACTCCGTTTCACAGCTTACCTCCTTGATCAATCGTCGTCCAGTCCCAAAGGCTGCTCAATGAGACTGTCAAGAATAGCCTGCAATTCTTCTTCCCATTTTAACTGGTAAATTCGTAAGTCTATTTCGCTTACGACAGCACCACACCCACAGTTAGTGCAGACAACCCCATACATTTCTCCCCGGTGTCCCTTGATACTGTGAGGAGTATCCACTTGGCATACTGGACAGCGGAAGATTCTAGTTACACCAATGTCGAACTCCACTTCTCCACCCCCCATGTGTATTCCCTCTTAGCATACCGAGGAGGAATGGGTTCTATGTTAGGGAGGATAATTGCCACTAGTGTCTAATATACCAATATTCAGTGAATTACACAAGGAGGTTAGGCGGTTGATTTTGGTCCGAAGCGGATCCGTAATAGGTATTGATGGATTCTTAGTTGATGTGGAAGTGGATGTCCGTCCTGGACTGCCAGGTTTTGAAATCGTTGGTTTACCTAGTAAAGCGGTAAAAGAAAGCAGAGAGCGCGTTCGGTCAGCACTGCGAAATTCCAATTATCGATTTCCCGCTCAAAAGGTGGTGGTAAATCTTGCCCCCGCGCATTATCGAAAAGACGGTGTCTTGTTTGATTTACCCATTGCTATTGGGATTCTAGCTCATCTAGGTGTCATATCCTCAGACAAAATAGGTAGATTGCTTTTTGCAGGGGAGCTGTCCTTAGGTGGAGCTCTCAAGCCAATCACCGGAGTACTTTCCCTAGCCCATCTTGCCCACCAGCAGGATTTGGGGCTAGTACTTCCAGCAGCTAATGATCAAGAAATGGCACTGGTGCATATAGAACAGCCCGTCATTGCTGTTTCATCCTTGACAGAATTAGTTCAGATCCTTAATGGGCAGAAACAGCCTCAGAGACTGAGAAAATCGAATTTCTCACCAAAAGTTCCAGAGTATTCTGGGCCTCCAATTAAAGGACAGTACCAAGCAAAACGGGCCTTAACTATCGGCGCTGCAGGGGGTCACCACATTATGTTAATTGGCCCACCAGGGGTGGGAAAAACCCTTTTAGCAAAAAGCGCCCATAGTCTACTGCCTCCTTTGTCCATTGATGAAGCACTGGAAGTAAGCAAAGTATACGGCGCATCAAACACATTTCAGCACGAACAGAGACTAGTGACACAGCGTCCTTTTCGGTCACCTCATCATACATCTTCTAAGGTGGCCTTAATCGGCGGTGGCAGCAAAGGAAAACCAGGCGAGGTGACCTTAGCTCACAACGGTATCTTGCTCCTAGATGAATTTCCCGAATTTAACACGGCAGCCTTACAAGCACTACGAGAACCATTAGATTCCAAGCGTGTAGAAATAGCTAGGGCTCACTATACTATTACCTATCCTGCTGATTTCTGGTTGATTGCTACCGCTAATCCCTGTCCCTGTGGATACTTAGGAAGTAAAGTGCGCATGTGTACCTGCAGCACTAGTGATATCAATCGTTATCAGCGAAAACTCTCTGGACCGCTCCTAGACCGTTTTGAGTTATTCTGTTTCCTAGAGCCTCTATCAGAAGCAGAGCTGACTGGAGCTGCCCATGATATGGATTGGCCTCCAAAAAGCTCCCCTAATAGAGTTAATATCCCCAAGAGCCAGATTGATGTAGACCCAAAAGCAAAACAATTTCTGTTGTCGGCTCAAAATAAACTGCAGCTGTCAGTACGGGGATATGCGGCTGCCATCCGGGTTGCAAAGACTATTGCTCAATTGGAAAAAGAACATACTGTCCAGGTAGAACATATAGGAGAAGCCCTTCAGTATCGGTCTGAATCTCATATGCCCTTTCTTCGCTAGAGGCTCCATGCGAGGTTCTGTTTTGCTACTTTTAGAACTATGGAGGTCCCTGTGTTTAGAATACCAGGGATCTCACTTAGTTTCTTAATCAGAAATGTGAGAAGTTCATCATTGTTTTTCACAACAACCTCTACCACAAGATCGAAGTTTCCTGTTGACAGGGCTACATAACGAACCTCTGGCATAGAACTAAGAGTTAGGGCGATTTCATCAATTCTCGGTCTCTCCACTCTCATACCCACAATAGCAACAGTATTCATACCAACCTTGAATGGATCTGTAATTCCCACGATTTTGAGAATCTCTTCATCCAAGAGTTTGCCCACTCGTCTTCGTACAGTTCCTTCAGCCAATCCTAACTGATTAGCAATCGTTAAAAATGGCATCCGACCGTCTTCTTGAAGCAAGCGGATGATCTCTCGGTCTATATCATCTAAAACATAATTGCCCATCCTTTCTCCCCTCCTTAGAGACCACGCGATTCATTTTTGAGATGCTGGAATGGTGTCCAATCATGTATCTGCTTATGAATCTGCAGAACAATGGAAGTCTCAGTACTTATGATACCGCTGATCTTAGATAGCTTGTCATTGAGCAGAATCACTAAATCTTCTCTACTTGGCACAACAACCATGGCCACAAGGTCATGGCTTCCTGTTGTCACAACTAGATAGCGAACTGCTTCCAGCTCCTTTAGTTGATTCATAGCACTCTCCATATGGTGGCGATCGACTTCAATCCATATAAAGGCTACAGTGTCTAAACCAATTCGAAGAGGATTGGTAATACCTACCATATTAACAACCTTGTTTTCCTCAAGCTTACGAATTCGTTTCCGAATGGTCCCTTCAGAAACACCCAATTCGGATGCTAAAGTTACAAATGACATTCGACCGTCTTCCTGTAGGTAAGCGAGAATCTGACGATCTAGTTCATCAATCTGCACCCACGCTCCCTCCCTCCGATGCGGCTTTGGAAACCACGTCTTTACTTGCACATTTCTACGATATACGTAAAAAACCTCTTATGATTTTGCAAAATCCCTGCGCAAGGAAAAAGACCAACTCATTGAAACAGCGGTCTTTTTCTCAGTATAAGAATTACGGACGGCGGATCAGGCGTCGGAAAAACAAGGAGATAGAATCAACTAGCACTCTCCAGAATCCTCCCCGAGGGACATTATCAGATGCTAGTAACGATGTCTGTTTCAGCACTTCTCCTTCGTAACGAACCGTGAGAGTACCTACAACTTGACCTTTCTCAACGGGGGCTAATAACTGTTTTGTTTGGAGCGATACATCTAAGCCTGTTTGGATGCCGCGCGGTATAGTAAGAAGCGGCTCTTGAGCAACTACATTTACCTGACGAACCCTGCCTTTATATACAGGAACTGTCTTATCCTCTAAGAATCGCCCACTATCTACCAGATCAAAGCTTCGATAGCCATAGTTTAACAGTTTGGCTGCTTCTTGTTCGCGAGCTGCTTCGCTCTCAGCACCTAGGACCACTGCAATGAGTCGACGACCGTTTTGAACAGCTGTCCCAATTAAGTTGTAACCGGCAGCACTAAGATGTCCAGTTTTCAGACCATCAGCGCCCTCAAAACTGTTTAGCAGTCCATTTCGGTTGTATTGTACAATAGGCTTCTTTTGGGAGCGAGGCTGATAAGAAAAAGAACGTTCTTTGTGGTACTGTAAGGCCTGAGGATGCTGTTGCAAATACGAACGGACTAAGACAGCCATATCTTCTGCAGTAATGGAGTTAGACTCTGACAAGCCGTGCACATCAGCAAAGTGCAGATTGAGGCCGAGTTCTGCAGCCTTTTCATTCATCCACCGCACATATAGTTCTTCCGTTCCAGCCAGTGCTTCCGCAAGGGCAACACATGCGTCATTACCAGAAACAACTGCAATGCCGTAAAGCAGCTGCTCGATGGTTACGACCTCGCCTACTTCCAAAAACATTTGTGAGCCAGACATACGCCACGCCTGTTCGCTCACAGTCGTTGTGTCCTCCAGACTAACACGCCCAGCAGCTATTTGATCTAGGGCCACATACATAGTCATAACCTTCACTAGGCTGGCAGGTATATGTTCTAAACGACCGTCTTGGCTGAACAAGACCTGACCCGAATCGTAGTCAAGTAGGACAGCAGCTGCTGATTCAACAGAAAATGGCGAAGATTGTTGGGCTCCAGCTGGTACTGCTAGGACAAGAATTAATGCTGCAATGATAATAAGTTTTGATGACTTCATTCAAAAGCTCCCTTCACCCAAGTGATTCTATACTCTGACCTATCTGGAACGATGCCGACCACATCAAAACGAACACATGGCACAACAGTGAGCTTCTCCAGATATACGCTAGCCACAAGTTTTATCTTTTGCTGTTTTTGTCTAGTTACGACTTCAAGAGGATTTCCATATCGTTCAGAACTGCGGTATTTTACCTCAACAAAAACAAGTGTGTTTCCATCCCGCATGATTAAATCTATTTCGCCATAGGGAATTCTAAAATTGCGAACAACGAGTTCTAAACCATGATCTATCAAGAACTGACAGGCCATGGATTCCCATGCTTCACCTGGTCTCATCGGACAACCTCTACAATAAAATGATAAGGCTCTTTTGCCAGATCCAATTCTACAAAACTGCGCATTTTAGTACCATCTGCCTTATACAACAATCGAACAATGGGCCTAGAATGATCTGCATGGTTTACATCTACTACAATCCCCAATTCCTGCGAGTTTAGTCGAACCATACATCCTACTGGATACTTCACTACGCTTTCACACAGCAGATCTACGACTTCACTTTCGAACTGAACGCCCCGTAATCGGCGCATTACCTTTAGTGCTTCGTGAGGGAGTATTCCACGTCGATAGATTCTCTCCGATGTCATGGCATCATATGCATCAGCTACTCCAACGATCTTTGCTAGTGGACTAATTTTGTCACTAGTCAGCTGTCGTGGATAACCAAGACCTTGGGGCCTTTCGTGATGCTGATAAGCAATATGGGCACTTGCCAGTGGAATATGAGGGTGACGGCGTAGGATCTGCCATCCATAGTTGGTGTGCTTTTTCATCACCGACATCTCATCTTCTGTAAGAGGACCAGGCTTATGAATAATTTCCACAGGAACCATGATCTTGCCAATATCATGCAGAATGGCTCCAATGGCCAATTCATAAAGACGGGTCTCGTTTAATTCTTGTTTTAGTCCCAGCAGTATGGAGAGGACACAAACATTTACACTATGGGCGTATGTGTATCCATCAAATGAACGGACATCGCTTAAGTTAGCAACAACATTCGGATGACTCACTACTTCATCAATAATCTTCTTAACAGAATCAGCAATGGGTTCAAAATCAAATGTCTTGCCGATACGGAGAGAGTCAAACGCGGACTTTACAGCATAAGTAGCTTCAGAACGAGTGCGCTGACTTATGTTTTCTGGGAAATGTATTTCACCAACATTCTCATCAATAACGTATACACCAGGAACACCAAGATTTTGCAGACGCTTAATGTAGTGCGTTTCTAGTACAACACCTGTATTCAGCAATACTCGTCCATCGGGAGAGAATATGGGTCGCGCTAGTACCATGTCTTCTTTAATATTTCTAATAGGGATAAACTTCATGAAACATTCCCTTCCTGTACTCCACGAAATGAGGTGCGGTGAATGGGACATATACCATATTGAAGAATAGCTTGTTTATGTTGTTTGGTGGGATAACCTTTGTGCTTACTAAAACCATATTCTGGATATGCTCTGTCGTATTCTACCATTATTTGATCCCGTACGACCTTAGCCACAATACTGGCTGCAGAGATGGAAACACAAGAAGCATCCCCTCCAATAACAGCTTTCTGCGGTATAGAAAGTCCAGGGATCTGATGAGGTCCATCCACTAAGCAGTAGTCTGGACGAAATGGAAGCATCGCGATAGCTCTCCGCATAGCCAAGAAGGTTGCCTGCAGAATATTGATCTTATCGATTTCTGCTGATGAAACCACGCCTGTGCCTACAAAGCACGTACTCAATATCTCTTCGTAAGCCAGTTGGCGTTTCTTAGGGGATAATCTCTTAGAATCTGTAATTTCCTGATGAAAGTGTGTGGTAGGTATGTAAACCGCAGCTGCTACAACGGGACCAGCTAAAGGGCCTCTTCCTGCTTCATCAATACCTACGACCATCTGAAACCCTTGTTTCTTAAAAAAATTCTCTATTCGTCTCATTAGGAACCTACTCTCCAACCTTCACTACTTAACACCAGACTGAGGAGGAGAACCATCAAGGGTAATTCGTCCCAGTTTTCCGGTGCGAAAATCCTTCAACACTGTCACAGCTGCTTGGTCGTAATCAACCAAACCACCCTTGAGCAGACATCCCCGTTTTCTCCCAATATCTTCTAACGGGTAATCCTCTGAGAGGGAACCATAGCGTTCGTTTAGCTTTTCGGGATACTCCCGTTTCAAAAAATTCAGCAGCCAAATGGCAATGTCTGCTTGGTCAACGACTTCATCACGAATGGAGGCTATTATAGCCAATTTCCGAGCCGCGTCTTGATCTTCAAACTTGGGCCACAGAATTCCTGGACTATCAAGAAGCTGCATTCCTGGCGCTGTCAGCCATTGTTTACCACGTGTAACTCCTGGTCTAGCTCCAACCTTAGCTCCCCTTCGTTTTGTCAGACGATTGATTAAGGTGGATTTCCCCACATTGGGAATGCCAGCCACCAAAAGTCGAGGGTCTCGCCGCATTTCTGGAAGTTGACTTCGTATTACACGATTAATGGTTCCTACTTCTTTTCCCTGCAAAAGGTCGACGGCAACAGCCAGCTCTCCTTGGCTCTTCCAGTATTCAATCCATTCTTGAGTCAAAGATTCATCAGCCAAATCCTTCTTCGTAAGTACTAAGATTCGCGGTTTGGTAGTGAGAGATTGGAGATCGGGATTACGGCTACTGAGAGGTACTCGAGCATCAATAAGTTCCAAGACTGCGTCGACGATCTTCAGCTCTTCAACTATCATCCGCTTGGCTCGAGTCATATGACCAGGATACCATTGAATCGTCACCTTAAATATTCAACCCCCTATTCGTTAGTTTGATAAACTGACGGAATCTGTAGAAGCTCAATTTGGGTCAGAGGCCAATACACGAATAAGGCCCTGCCTACCAAGTCTTTCTGGGACACGAAACCAACATCGGGATAGCGGCTGTCATCACTGTTTCGACGATTGTCTCCCAAAACAAAGTAGCTGTCTTCAGGGACTACTACCGGTCCAAATGTTGGAGCACTATATGTTCCATATGTTGGTCCATTGATGAAATCTTCTTCCATTCGAATTCCGTTGAGATGGAGATACCCATTTCGAATCATGATCTCATCACCGGGAAGCCCAATGATGCGTTTAATAAATTTTCTTCGTCGATCACTTGGATATTTGAACACTACGATCTGACCGCGCTTTGGCTCACCTATGCGGTACGATATCTTTTCTACCATCAGCCGCTGTCCATGGTGAAGCGATGGCTCCATGGAACTCCCTTCTACGAGAAAGGATTGGGCAATGAATGTAATGATGAATAAGGCCAAGATAACCGCAATCACTAACGCTTCAATATATTCTCGAATCTCAGATTTTGCCATTTCCACCATCCCTCCAGCAGTACAATGAGTGCTTATAATGATAAAAGGGAGTGAAGCACCACTCCCCTGTATCTACGAACGACGGCGCTCTCTAATTCGGGCAGCCCTACCAGAACGTTCTCTTAGGTAATACAAGCGTGCCCGGCGAACTTTGCCTTGTCGAACAACCTCGATTTTAGCAATTCTGGGCGAATGAATTGGAAATGTTCTTTCCACACCAACACCTTGAGAGATCTTTCGAACCGTGAAAAGTTCATTAATCCCTCCACCCATTCTACGTAAAACGATGCCTTCGAATATCTGAATTCGTTCATTAGAACCTTCGACTACTTTAACGTGTACTCTGACTGTATCACCAGCCTGAAAATGTGGGATGTCAGTACGCAATTGCTCACTTTCAACAGCACGAATCAAGTCCATTGCATTTACCTCCTCTCGTTCAATTCCTCATTCCGTAATTCCTCTAATATCATCTGTTCTTCTGCAGATAAACTTTTCTTTTCCAGCAAATCGGGACGCCTGATTAAAGTACGGCGTAAAGATTCCTTTAGGCGCCACCGTTTGATCATTTCGTGGTGACCGCTCAGCAACACATCTGGAACAGTCATACCGCGAAATTCAGCTGGTCTCGTATAATGGGGATGCTCTAATAGACCGTCTTGAAAAGAGTCTTGCTGCGCTGAGTCGTCATGTCCCAACACTCCTGGAATCAGTCGACTAACTGCATCAACAATAACCATAGCAGGTAACTCTCCACCTGTCAAAACATAGTCACCAATTGAAATTTCCTCATCTATCCATCCCACCCGAACCCTTTCATCAATTTCTTCATAATGACCGCAAAGTAGAATGATTCGCGACATCTGTGCTAATTCTTGAGCTTTCAATTGATCGAAAGGTCTGCCTTGGGGAGAAAGATAAATCACTGGTGCGGTAGAGTTTCCCTTAACGTCCTCTATCGCCCTCACGAGAACATCAGGCTTAAGCACCATCCCTGCGCCGCCGCCATACGGGGTGTCATCCACAACTCGATGCTTATCCAGCGCGTAATCCCGGATATTCCATAAATTGATTGAGAGCAAACCACTTTCTCTCGCCCTTCCGAGAATACTCGTACGTAATGGGCCAGAAAACATTTCTGGAAATAAGGTCAAAATGTCAAAACGCATCTATTTCGCCACCATCAATCTAGTCTAGCAAACCATCCATGAGATTCACTAAGATGTATCCCTCTTCTACGTTGATCTTCAAGACAACTTGGTCAATTGCGGGAACTAGGACCTCTTGTAGTTTCGTAATTCCTGGTTTGGGTTTAATTACATAGACATCATTAGCTCCGGTCTGCAGTACATCAATGACCTGCCCCAACACAACCCCATCGGTCGTAACACATTCTAGACCAATGAGCTGAAATACGTAATAGCTATCAGGGGGCAGTGGTACTAATTCATCTTTACTCACTTTGATCTGCATCTTCCTGAGCTGATCTGCTTCTGAGATGGAGTCAATACCGTGAAGTTTGAGAATTACTGCATCTTTGTGAAACCGACAAGCCTCAACAGGTATTACACGGACCGGCTCATCACCATTCGGTGCAAATAAGCGTACTTCTTCCATACTAGAAAAACGTTCTGGAAAATCCGTATGGGGAATGACTTTGATTTCACCTTGATTACCCTGTGCAGCAGCTACCTGGCCAATGAGAATCCACTTAATTT
>JAAYRO010000121.1 GCA_012518735.1 Bacillota bacterium | reverse complement strand
CCGCCGCCTCCAGCAGGCATTACAGGCTCTTCTTCAGGCTCATCAACGATCAAGCATTCAGTAGTGAGAAGCATAGCACCGATAGAAGCAGCATTCTGCAGGGCACTTCGAGTGACCATAGCTGGGTCAATGATACCGGCTTCCACCATGTCCACATATTCTTCAGTAAGGACATCGAAGCCTACACCTACAGAGGAATTCTTCACCTTCTCCACGATGATGGCACCTTCAACACCTGCATTATTAGCAATCATCTTCAAAGGTTCTTCTAAGGCTCGGCGGATGATATTAACACCTGTAGCCTCGTCTCCCTCTAGTTTTAGAGAATCAAGGGCACTGAGGGCGTCTACCAGCATAGTTCCGCCACCAGCTACAATACCTTCTTCTACAGCCGCTCTCGTAGCCGACAATGCGTCTTCAATACGGTGTTTCTTTTCCTTCAATTCCGTTTCAGTTGGAGCACCCACCTGAATAACGGCTACACCGCCAGACAGTTTGGCCAGACGTTCCTGTAGTTTTTCCCGATCGTAATCAGATGTCGTCTCTTCGATTTCAGCACGAATTTGATTAATTCTACCATTAATCGCTTCTGTAGTGCCTCGACCATCTACGATAGTGGTTTCTTCCTTAGAGACTAGAATCTGACGAGCTTGACCAAGCATATCGATGGTTGTATTTTCAAGTTTTAGACCAACTTCTTCAGAGATGACCTGACCGCCAGTTACTACTGCAATATCACTGAGCATCGCTTTGCGGCGATCACCAAATCCTGGGGCTTTAACAGCCACAACGTTTAGAGTACCACGCAGTTTATTCACGACCAATGTGGCGAGAGCTTCACCTTCTACATCTTCAGCAATAATAAGTAGAGGCTTACCAACCTGCATGGTCTTCTCTAAGACAGGTAGAATATCTGCTACAGCACTGATCTTCTTATCAGTGATGAGAATGTACGGCTCTTCAAGGACAGCTTCCATACGTTCTGTATCCGTTACCATGTAATGGGATACATAACCACGATCGAACTGCATTCCTTCTACTACGTCAAGAGTGGTACCAATAGTGTTCGATTCCTCAACAGTAATCACACCATCTTTACCCACTTTTTCCATAGCATCGGCAATTAAGTTACCGATTTCTTTATCAGAAGCAGAAATAGAAGCTACTTGAGAAATTGCTTCCTTTGTTTCAATGGGCTTAGCTACTGTTCTGATTTCGTCAACGACAGCTTCAACAGCCTGTTCAATACCCTTCTTGAGGAAAATTGGGTTTGCACCAGCTGCTACGTTCTTGAGACCTTCTCGAACAATAGCCTGCGCTAATACTGTGGCAGTTGTAGTTCCGTCGCCAGCAATATCATTTGTTTTTGTAGCTACTTCCTTAACAAGCTGCGCTCCCATATTTTCAAATGGGTCTTCTAACTCGATTTCACGAGCAATGGTAACACCATCATTGGTAATGGTGGGAGAACCATACTTTTTCTCTAATACAACGTTGCGCCCTTTTGGTCCAAGGGTTACCTTAACAGCATCTGCTAACGAATTAACACCTTTTTCCAGCTTCTTTCGGGCGTCTTCTCGAAACAGCAAATCTTTGGCCATAACAAGTCACCTTCCTTACAAGTTTTATTCAATAACTGCTAAAAGATCCGATTCTTTAAGTATGAGCAGTTCCTCGCCACCATACTTTACTTCAGTACCTGCGTATTTTGCGAAAAGAACTACATCGCCTTCTTTCACAGCTACGGGCACTAATTTACCATCTTCTCCATGTTTACCTGGTCCTACTGCCACGACCTTACCCTGCTGTGGCTTTTCCTTTGCCGTATCAGGCAGTACGATTCCACTGGCAGTTTTTTCCTCAGCTTCGAGTACTCTCAGAACAACTCGATCTCCTAATGGTTTGATGTTCAACTGTGTGTACCCCCTTCAATTCTCTGTCTTTGTTAGCACTCCTTGGTCGTGAGTGCTAAACCTATACCATATATTAATCAACCTCGCCATAATTTGCAAATCCAGCTAGGGAACGAAAAATCATATAATCCGACGAATAACTTGAATTTCCTGGTTTAAGTCCCACTTCCTCTCATAATCTCCGGTTTACTACTATGGCCATTTCCTACAAGTTTAGCCCACCCAGAAACTGGATCCCAAACAATAACATCTGAACTCATATTACATTCTAAACAATAGGCAATGTCTTCATTCATGCCAAGGCCCGCTAAAATCAGCCCATGCTCGCTTTTAGCCAGGTCATTTAGTTCCATTTTACAGGCTAAGATCTCTGCCAGCCGGGCACCATCACCTAACTGAACTCGAGATGAAATTCGCGAAAGATGGCTGATAATAAACCCGGCACACCATGTATCTTCTAGCGAGAACTTTCCATTTGTTCCTGCAGGAACAAACAAAATGTCCCTATCCTGCCATGCAAGATATTGAGCTACTGCCAATCCATTGCGTAAAGAGGCCAGCACAACGTGATGGGCATGGGCCACCGCCTGAACCGCTTGGGTTCCATTTGTTGTACACCACACCAACCGCTGACCGTGTCCATCTCGCCCAAAGTGTTCTAGAGGGGAATTGCCAAAATCAAAGCCTGGGATTTTCAGAGCATTTCGCTCTCCTGCTAATAACAGCTTCGCATCTTTCTCTTTCATATGAAAAGCCTCTTGCGGCTCCCTTACGGGATACAAACCTGCAATACCTGATTCTAAAGCAGATAAAGCTGCTGTAGTGAAGCGAAAAACATCAATTACCACTGCAGTGCGGTGGGTCAAGTCATATTGAGCAGCTTCACAAGGTGCTAAGACAAGATCAACCTGCACAGAACAACCTCCTAATCATCTCCTAAGCGCAATCCAGGCAGAGCGTTTAGGTAGTAATCACTTCGCTTTCCTGCCAGATAACGAAAGTAGCCTGCACTGCCAATCATAGCTGCATTGTCTGTACAAAGATGGGCAGGTGGATAAAAAAGCTGTAAACCCCTCTCATCAGCACACTCCTGCACATGCTCACGAAATGCAGAATTGGCTGCTACTCCTCCTGACAAGACAAGCTGGTCCACTTTGTACTTCTCCGCGGCAGCTAGCAATTTCTGTGTTAAAACATCAATAATGGCCCACTGAAAACTGGCGGCAAAATCTGAAACACCCACAGCTAGTCCCTTCTGTCTCATTTCATTGAGATAGTTGAGGGCAGCCGTTTTCAATCCGCTGAACGAAAAATCAAAATTTCCCGCTTCCAACATACCGCGGGGAAACTGGATGGCGTGGCGATTGCCGCCTTTTGCTTGCCTTTCAATCTGAGGACCACCTGGATATGGAAGACCTAGAACTCGAGCCACTTTGTCAAAGGCTTCGCCTGCTGCGTCGTCCCTTGTCCTGCCAATGATCTCGTATTCCCCAAACTTAGGTATGAGAAGAAGATCTGTATGTCCCCCAGAGACGGTTAAACATACAAAGGGAGGCTGTACATCTTGTCGATTTAGAAAGTTAGCGTAAATATGACCTTCTATGTGATTGACTCCCACTAATGGCTTGCTGAGGGCAAACGCAAGGGCCTTTGCGGCTGCAATACCCACCAAGAGACTCCCTACCAATCCAGGACCATATGTTACAGCAATCACTTCTATATCCTCCAAAGTGATTTGAGCTTCCTGCAGGGCTTCTTCAATCACTGGGAAAATGGCCTCAATATGCTTACGAGATGCTATCTCAGGCACCACTCCACCGTATTTCTGATGTATATTTATTTGGGAAAGGACAATGTTTGATAGAATTTCTGTCCCATTCTTAATGACCGCAGCAGCCGTTTCATCACAGCTCGTCTCGATCCCTAATGTTAGTCCGCTCTGCATCGTTGGTTAATTCCCTCCACATGATAAATGCGTCCTCATTGTTGTCTTGATAATACCGTTTGCGTACACCAAAAGAAACGTAGCCCATCTTCTTGTATAGAGCTTGAGCACCAAGGTTGGAGACCCGTACTTCCAGTGTCATTTTAGTCACTCCACGGCTCACAGCATACACTGTAATCTCCTCCATGAGTCTCTGCCCTACACCACCCCGTTGATAACTGGGATCTACAGCTATATTCGTTATATGCCCTTCATCGAGAATAATCCAAACGCCAGCATAACCAATAATCCGTTCATCTAGTTGAGCCACAACATAAAAAGCATTATCATTCCGCATTAACTCGCTTAAAAACACACTGCGGGACCATGGTGTAGTGAAACATTTCCTTTCTACCAGCTGGACTTGGGGAATATCGTCTAACACCATGGGGCGGTAGATTACGTCTGTTTTCCGTTCCACTTCATTTCCGCCTCCGTTTTCCGCATATAGGAAGGGTTCAGCTCAAACAGATCGTCCTTGATTCCTGCACTGAGTCTGGCATGACCCAAACTAGCTGCGGCACTGGGACGGAGAAGTCCTAATTCTCCTGGTGGGAAAACAGCGGAAGGAAGCTTTTCCTCAATTTGAGAGCGATATGCAAACGCTCCATCTCCCACCATTAAACATGGATTCTCCTGAGCCTTACACCATTCTAAGACATGGAGTAAAGATGTATTCTCCCCTTCAGAGACTGGTTCACCATTAACAAAACCCTGTGCGTACACCCGATTTCGCCTGGCGTCGATGAGGGGCATTACAATACCTGGGAAGAACTTAAACTGCCAACCGTACGCCTCTAAAGTGGTAACACCCACAATATCCTGCCCTAACGAATAGGCAAAACCTTTTGCAGTAGCTACTCCAATACGGATCCCTGTAAAAGAACCAGGACCTGTCACTACAGCAATTCCATCAATATCCTCTAGGGAAATGTTCCCATCATCCAGCAGCTGCTTAATCGCGGGTAATAACCGCTCTGAGTGGGTTGTGCGAATATTCAAAACATATTCTCCTACCAAAGTACCGGTCCGAACTAAAGCGGCACCACCGGTCATTGTGGAGGTATCAATTCCTAATACGTACACGTCCCACTCCTCCTTAGCTCATTCACAATCTGCGTCCCCCGAGTCCCAATCCCCGTCATTTCAATCTTCCGCTCTTGTTCCCCTAATCGCTCTATAACAATATCAAGACGATCGTCAGGAAGATAATTTGGGAATAGGTTCCCCCACTCTACAACAGTAATACCAGACCCATAATAATACTCCTCATAACCGATGTCCTCTAGTTCAGAGCCGTGTTCTAACCGATAGACATCAAAATGATATAAAGGATAGGTTCCATCATATTCATTGATCAATGTAAAGGTGGGACTTGTAATAAAATCCTGGGGAATATTCAAACTCGTACCAATCCCCTTCACTAATAGGGTTTTGCCAGCCCCTAAACTACCATTGAGATTTAGAACATCTCCTGGTAGCAGCAGCTGACCAACTTGTGCCCCAAGCCTGAACGTTTCCTCCGGGCTTGTAGAAACCAAGCTCAGCAAAGCAATCACTCCTCGGGAAAAAAGGCCGCCTATCCTAGGCAGCCCGATGTATAAACAACCTTACCATGGATGAACACTTTCTCTACCTCAGACATGATGTCCAGAGGATCACCACTCCACAATACTAAGTCTCCCATCTTGCCTGGTTCGATTGACCCATATCGATCATCAATGCGCAGAATCTTAGCAGGATTTAGGGTAATGGCTTTTAGGGCCTCTTCTCTTGGCAGACCAGCCTTAACGGCTAAAGCTGCAGCAATGGGCAGATAATTGACAGGCAGAACAGGATGATCCATTGTAATGGAAAACTCAATGCCACCTTCCCACAACGCCTTCAACGTAGCAAAAGACCGACCCTTCAGTTCAACTTTTGAACGGTTCGTCATGGTAGGACCGACAGTTGCTCGAACATTTCGCTTGCTCAGTTCGTTCACAATTTTATGTCCCTCTGTACAGTGCTCGATGGTAATATCTAAATTAAACTCATCTGCAATACGCAATGCAGTTATAATATCGTCTGCCCGGTGAGCGTGGGCCCGAACGGGGATTTCTCTTCTTAAGACCCGTGCCAAAACCTCCATTTTTAAGTCTCTCTCAGGAGCCTTATCAGGATCAGTCTTAGCTTTCTCCAATTTAGCCATGTAATTCTGGGCCTTCACTAAATTCTCCCTAAGTACAGCAGCCGTTGCCATTCTAGTAGAAGGAGACTTTTTCTGCCCAGAATACACCCGCTTAGGATTCTCTCCAAAAGCGATTTTCAAACCGCCCTCACCAATGACCATTTCATCCACTGTGTTGCCGTACATATGAATGACAACACCTTGACCACCAATAACGTTAGCACTACCTGGAACAACACACATGGCAGTGACGCCACCAGCTAATGCCTCTTTAATTCCTTCATCATGAGGATTAATACCATCTAGAGCTCTCAGATGAGGTGTAACTGGATCAACAGCTTCGTTGCCGTCAGAGCCTTCCCAACCAAGGGCTTCTTCATACACACCGGCATGACCATGTGCGTCAATCATGCCTGGCATGAGCACTTTACCTTCACCATCGATGATCTGAGTACCTTCTGGAATCTCAACATCGCCTATGGCTGCGATTTTCCCATCATCATCAATGAGTACTGTTCCTTTCTGAACTCCATTTACTATGGTATACAACTTTGCATTCTTAATTGCTAACAAAATTAGTCGCCTCCTATGGGAATAATAGCATATTATGATAATCGTTCACCATAAGGAAGCGTAATCCTTCAAGTTCTTGTGTTCTTGTCTGCTGCACTCTGAATAAAGTGTCGAAACAGCTCTCGAGCCCCAGGATAATGTTCGATCATTAGTTCAGGATGCCACTGAATCCCTAACACAAAACGATGCTGGGTGCTCTCAACAGCTTCTATAACTCCATCGGGGGCAGTTGCAGTAATCCGGAGTCCTTGACCGACCTTCCGTATAGATTGATGATGGAAGGAATTCACCCGCTGGGGCATTGCCCCCCAAATCTGCCCTAAAATACTGGCCGGTTGAACTGTAATATCGTGGGTGGCAAACCAACGAGGAGCCTCCTGCCTGTGTTTAATAGGATCGGATATTTGGGATGGAATATCCTGCACCAATGTGCCTCCTAGTACTACATTCAACACTTGGCAGCCGCGGCAAATAGCTAACATGGAAATATCCCTTTCTAACCCGAACCCAACAGCAGTTAGATCAAGCTCATCCCATATTGGATCAATTTCTCCACAGTTGGGGTGAGGGTTTTCTCCAAAACGGCTGGGGTCAATATCTATCCCCCCTGGAATCACTATACCATCCAGCTGTTCTATTACAGTAAACAGCTGATCCGTAGGCATATAGGGAATTAGAACTGGTGTTCCTCCTCCCTGAATGACGGCTTGAATATAGGCACTATTTACATAATACCGATGAGGATTCTGCTGATGTCCGCAAACCAAACCTATTAAGGGCTTTCTTGATTCCATGTTCCGCTCCTCCTAAGCAAAAAAACACTCATCAATGTGAGTGTTCCCTATCGAAATTAAGATCACACTTCGACCAAGCCTAAACTGATCTGAAGGGCCTGGTCAATTTCTCTCATTGTTTCCTCGTCAAGGCGTGCGATTTTTTCCTTAAGCCGTCTCTTGTCAATGGTCCTAACCTGCTCTAAGAGAATGACTGAATCCTTTTCCAGATCAAAATTAGATGAATCCAACTCAACGTGGGTGGGCAGCTTGGCCTTCTTGATCTTCGATGTAATAGCCGCCACGATAGTAGTCGGGCTGTACTTGTTACCAATATCATTTTGCAGTATTAATACAGGGCGTACGCCTCCTTGTTCAGACCCAATTACGGGATTCAGGTTTGCGTAAAAAATATCCCCACGTGATACAGTTTGCACTCTACTCAGCCTCCGCCAATTGGCGTTCATAATATTCTAGTGATTCATCTTCCGTGCCTTCTTCTGCAAGAAGAAGGTTTAGATCTGCCATAAGCTGATATCCTTCTATCAGCCTTTCCCGTAGAACCTGTTTCCTTCTTTCTATTATATACATTCTCACCGCTTCGCGTACAAATTCGCTCCGATTAATCCTTTCTTCCCTCACAATGGTATCCATCTCCACTAATAGATGCTCAGGTACGTAGATCATGATGCGTTTCGTGTCGGTCACCACCACTCACCTCTTCGTTGGACTAACCTAACCCCATTATAGCCCGATGCTGAGTTCTCTGTCAATAATGGGAGTAGTTGCCTGTTTACAGACTTTATGGTAATCTATGGAGTATAAAAGCAGTGATTTCCATTTTTTATGGGTAAAGGAGGATGTTATGCGGATCTTAGGTTCTCGAATTCGATATCGACGTCGGCAGTTAGGCCTTGCCCAAAAACAAGTTGGGAGCCAAAACACTGCAAGCTTTGTAAGCAAGGTAGAAAACGATCAGGCCTTACCATCTCTGTCTCTCCTTGATGACTGGTCTATCACCCTAGAAACAACTGTCAGTGACTTGATCGGTGATCGATTGTTATGGGAGGCAGCTGCTTTGACAGTTCTTCATCCTGAAAAATGCCACCATTACCTAGCATTCCTTCCTGAAACTCAAACACGCCAATACCTAGAAGCCTTAAGCACCAGTGCTTCATCACTAAGTACACCAGTACCTCAACCACCACCATGCCCTCACTTACAGTATCTAGCAGCTAAGGTTCTTCTCCATCGGAATGAAATGGACCAAGCTGCGGTTATCTGTCAACAGGCATTGGACACATGCGATCTAGTTTGGCGCATCCATCACTTAGCACTATTATGCCAAATTTGGAGCAGACTAGGACATATAGATGAAGAAAGGGCAGCCCGCAATCAATTACTAACCGCCCTTTCTGAACTAAATACGGAGAAAGCCATAGCCAGCTTACCAGAAGCAGACATACTTACAGCGGCCCATATAGACCTTATAAAACTAAGTGCACTCTACGAAATCATCCTACACGACTGTACCCAATAGACTCGAATACTAGTCCGATAGCTCCTAAGATTCCTACGTTGTCACCTGTTTGAGATGGAACAATGGGGGTGTTCTTAGCTGGAATATCAGCCATGTTCTTGACAATTACATCGTTAATGCCATCAAACAGACGACTGCCAAGCTTGCTCACACCTCCGCCAATAATAACACGATCAACATCGAGAATGTTTAATAGACTGGCTATAAACAGACCAAGATTGCGAACTGCGTTATCTAAGACATCCTTTGCCAACTTGTCCCCTTTTTCTTCAGCTTGGGCAATAATACGGACATCTACTTCATCTAGGTTGTCCACCATAGAACGAATCATACTTTCCTCACCAGATTGAATCCGTTCCCGAGCAATCCGTGCAATTGCAGTTCCAGAAGCAAGGGTTTCAATACAGCCATACTGACCGCACCCGCACTGGACAGGAGAATTTGCGTCAAAAATAGCATGTCCAATTTCTCCTGCCATAAAATTGCGACCTCTGTAGATCTTACCACCTAAGACAATGCCACCACCGATTCCGGTAGACACAGTAATATATAATAAGTTCTCTACACCTCTGCCAGCTCCAAACCATAATTCACCTAAGGCCGCTGCATTAGCATCGTTTTCCAGAAAAACTGGAACAGGAAATTCCTTAGCGATTAGCTGAACAAGGGGAACATTCTCCCAGCCTAAATTGGGTGCGAGAGCGATCATTCCCGTTTTGGGATTAACAGGACCTGGACTGCAGATACCAATCCCGTACAGCTCATCTATGTCTGCGCCAGCTTTTTCAAGCACATCATAAATGGTGCTGTGAATACGCTCTATCACTCCATCCACCCCTAGACTTGCTTGAGTGGGAATAATGCGTACGGCCAGGAGATCTCCTTCCATATTGCCCAGTCCTGTAGCAATTTTAGTGCCTCCTAGATCGACTCCAACAACATATTTGCGACTCATTTTAATCTTCTCCTTTGACACATTAGGTGATTCCCGAACATTTACTATTCCACATCTACCCCTCAAGCTCCTTCTTTAGATCAGCAAAGGGGCATAGATATGCCCCTTACCTTGTAGTTTGCTGATTACCGAATAGCCTTTTCTGTCTCCTTATCGAAGAGATAGCATTTGTTCATGTCTAAGGTTATCTGTACTGCCTCACCTGCACGAACTTTTGATGAGGAATCTACACGGGCCACAAAGGTAGTTTCGTCAGGCAGTAGAAGATACAGATAAATCTCTGCACCCATTGGTTCTCTAACCTCTACCATACATTGGATTGTGCTGTCTGCATCACTCAGCACAGAGTCGTACTCTTCCATATTCTCTGGTCGAATTCCAAAAACTACTTCCTTCCCAATATAAGAATTGATGTTCTTCATACGTGCAGCAGTCTCTTCTGGTAGTCGCAGTCGAGCTGTATTGCCTTTTGTCTCCAGCCAAAGACCGTCCTCGTCTTTGTTCAACCAGACGTCTAGAAAATTCATTGCCGGACTGCCAATGAAGCCCGCGACAAAAACATCAACAGGCTTATTGTAGATTTCTAATGGAGCCCCTACCTGATGAATTATGCCGTCCTTCATTACTACGATTCGATCGCCCATAGTCATGGCTTCTGTTTGATCGTGGGTTACGTAAATTACTGTGGTCTGCAATCGGTGATGGAGCTTGATCAGCTCTGCCCGCATTTGAACTCGAAGCTTTGCATCTAAATTGGATAAGGGTTCATCCATCAGAAATACTTTTGGCTCGCGAACGATAGCCCGACCCACCGCTACTCGCTGACGCTGTCCTCCAGACAGTGCCTTCGGTTTGCGTTCCAAGAGGTTCTCAATACCTAACAACCGTGCTGCATCCTTCACCCTCCGGTCAATTTCGTTCTTTGGAAGTTTTCTAAGCTTTAGACCGAAGGCCATGTTGTTGTATACGTCCATATGAGGATAGAGAGCGTAGTTCTGAAACACCATGGCTATGTCTCGATCTTTTGGTGGTACATCGTTGACTAATACTTCATCGATAAAGATGCTGCCTTCCGTTATCTCCTCTAAACCTGCAACCATACGAAGAGTAGTAGACTTCCCACACCCCGATGGTCCAACTAAGACAAGAAACTCTTTGTCACGAATCTCTAGGTTTACCTGATCTACAGCCAGCACCGACCCAAATCGTTTCGTGACGTTTTCCAGTAACACTCGCGCCATATGGCCAACCTCCCTTACCACTACCCTTTACTATTGATCTATTCCTCCAGCTTGGGTGTTATACAAAAAAGAGAGGCATTTGCCCCTCTTTTCATTTCAATTATACAGTTGTTCTATGGCTGCTCCTCTAAATAAAAAAAGAAAAACCGCCCGAGAAATTCTCGGACGGTTT